>NZ_PKUB01000007.1 GCF_002868845.1 Desulfuromonas sp. | reverse complement strand
GCAGGCCCTGGACTGTTTCCGCCGGGAGGGGCCCGACCTGGTTCTGCTCGATGTGATGATGCCGGAGATGAGCGGCTACGATGTCTGCCGCGAAATCCGTAAAAGTGACAGCCTCACCCCGATTATCATGCTGACGGCCAAGGGGGAGGAGATCGACAAGGTGGTCGGGCTCGAACTCGGGGCGGACGATTATGTCACCAAACCCTTCGGTCTGCACGAGCTGCGGGCGCGGATCGCCGCCGTGCTGCGCCGTTCGCGGAACCATCGGCCGGAGCCGGCAGCGAGCTGTCCGGACACCTTCCGGGTCGGCCGGGCCCTGGTCGACCGCAAGACCTACCAGGTTACGGTCGGCGAGCGATCGCACAGCCTGACCTCACGGGAAATGAAGCTGCTGGAAATTTTCCATGCGCGGCCGAATGAAGTCCTCTCCCGCAACGATCTGCTCAATGCAGCCTGGGGCGTCGACTATTTCGGCACGACGAGAACCCTCGACCAGCATGTCGCCCAGTTGCGCAAGAAGATCGAACCGGACCCGGCCACTCCGCAGTCTCTGCTCACGGTGCACGGGGTGGGATACCGGTTCCAGCCATCCGAAAATCCCTGAAGACAACCTTATTTCAATACTTCCCAAAGACTCCTTTCAGCTCCAGGCCCCGGTTTTTAAAATCGAATGTCATCAGATTTGATCCGTGTCCAATGGCCTATTGGTCTTGGGCCTTTGGTTGACGGCCGGCCCCGGTCCGGCAATGTTTCGAGCCATCCGAAGACGGTCATTCTAAAGTTTATCCGACTCCCTGCCGATAAGTGAGATGGAGTTCTTTGTCCAGACAAATCGGACCGTTAATCTCCCCAGGGAGGGAAAAGGAGAGGCTCATGTTGAAGGGAATCAACAGCCAGGTTTTATCGGGACAAAAAATCGATTTCACCAAGGATCAACAGGGACCGAAAGATCCGCAGCAACTTGATAAGCCGGTGGGTGCGGGCGACCGGGTATCGCTGGCGGGAGAGGAACCCCAGGCGGTTACTTACCAGCCCGTCGGGACCGCCCTTTCTTTTGACGCCCAGTTGCAGATCCTGAAGGAATTCTTCGCGACCACCCTGGAGAAGCAGGGGGTGTCGACCCAGGTCAGCATCGAGGGGATTGAAACCGAACTGACTGAACTGACGCCGGAGGAGGCGCAGGACCTCGTCGCCGAAGACGGCTTTTTCGGGGTCGAGCAGACAGCTGACCGGGTTGTCGNGCGTTTCGAGGCGATCATGACCGGCGTGGAAGAGGGCTTCCGCCAGGCCGAAGAGGCCTGGGGCGGAGAACTTCCCGAGATCTCTTACGAAACTCTGGAGGCGATCCGGGAAAAGATGGCGGAGTGGGTCCGGAGCTTCGAAGCGGCCAGTGATGGGACCGAGGCCTGATCCGGAAGTCCGGGGCCGGGCTGACGGGGCTCGGAGACCTCTTTTTTTCAGTTCCCGTCACGAACCGAGACAAAAGAGGGTCCAATCTGTTATGTTGTGGGGCGTCGCCTATTGCGAAATCCTCCCCCCATAACAAAGGACGTTTTTCATGACCGAGATTGACAAGGCCCTCGAAACCCTGCGCACCAACACCGAAGATACGAATGCCCAGTTCGCCTTTTACAACCTGTTCCTCAACACGATATTCTTCGTCCCTACCATGAGACAGTCCGTCGTCGCCGAGGAGGGCAGTGGTGAAAAGGAAATCGATCTTCCGTTGATCGTCCAAACCGACGACACCGACTTCCTGGTTTTCTTCGATCTCCAGGAGCGCCTGAACGACTGGGCCGAGAAGGAGGCGCCCTGTGTGCAGCTGCCGGGCCACGCGCTTGCGGACCTGACCAACGAGGGACTTTACTGGGCGATGAATATCGGCACTGACCAGCCCAAGGAGTTCACGCCCGAGGAGATCACCTGGCTGAAGGACGTGGTCGCGCGCTGCAAGGCTGATACTGAAGCATGCGGCGAATAAGGTCCCTGCTGCGCCTGGACGTCTGCTGATCCTTGTTTGTCGACCGCCGTCTTCGTTCCACGTTTTACGGACACCAACCAACCCACAACAAAGGCAGATTTTCATGACCGAACTCGATAAAGCCCTGGAGACCCTGCGTGCCAACCCCGACGACCAGAAAGCACAGTCGGGCTTTTACGACCTGTTCCTCAATGCGGTTTTCTTCGTTCCCACCATGACCCAGAGCATCGGAACGGACGAGGACAACGAAGAGCAAGAGGCCGAATTGCCGTTGATCATCGAAAATGACGGCACCGACTATCTGCTCTTTTTCGATCAACGGCAGCGCCTCAACGACTGGGCCGAGAAGGAGGCGCCCTGCGTCCAGCTCCCGGGGCATGTGCTCGCGGAGATGACAACGGCGGAACTCTATTGGGCGATGAATATCGGCACCGACTACTCCAAGCAGTTCGCGCCGGACGAGATCGCCTGGCTGAAGGACGTGGTCTCGCGCTGCAAGGCCGAGGCTGAAAACGGATGTGAAAACGGGGGGGAAGCTCTCAACTCCTGAGGGTAATTCCAGGTAGGGCCTGCGTGCCAGGTCCGAAAAAGACGGGAGATGCCGATGTCTTCCCGGGAGCGTTTCGATTCTGTAGAACCGACCCGGGGGCAACCCTGGTTTCAAGAACTTCCTATTCTGACTGATGGTCCATAGAGGAAAGAACTCCCCGTTCTTTCCTCTATTTCATTTGGTAAGGCTCAACCGTTTCGCGCCCATGCCGCCGGACTCTGGCCTCTTGCCGCCGACCCGCTACAATGGATGGAAACGATCGACCCGGAAAACCTCTCGGAGGGCCCCATGTTCGGACTGTTTGAATCGATCTTCGGCGACGAGTCTGCACGGGATCGCTATCCCGAAGAACTGGTGGAAAAAGCGATCGAAAGGGCGGTGGACGGCACCGATCCGCTGCTGCGGGGGATGTGGGGCTACCAGCGCAAGTTGCGGCCTGCAGTTCTGAAGGCGATGGACCACGTGGTCGCCCTGGTCGACAACCTCGCTCCTCCCATCGGGATCGATCAGCTGCGCTACGACAGCGACCCAAGGCTCAAATCCTTTTTCCTTTCGACGGAGCATATGGAGAAGGTTCTTCTCGGCGATCCNGTGATGGAAAAAGAGGAGAAGGGGATTCTGGGCGTTGACCGGGTCGGGGAGGTGCTGGTCCACGATGTGCCCCAGGTGACGGTCAGCTTCGGGGGCCACCTGCTGCGCGACCCCGCCGCCGACCTTGCGCAAACCAGGCGCCTGCTCAAACGCCGGGCTTTCGATCATCTGCTTACTCTTGCCCTGGCCGGCATCACTTTGGTCGAGGACAAGCGGGAAGACCTGGTGCGGCGTCAGAAACTGCTCCAGGCCAAACTCGACCTGCTGCAACGCGGCAACTGGGGCTTTGACGACTGCCCCGAAGAGGATTCACCCTGTGTCCCGGAACTGGAGGAGAGGCTCGATAAGATCGAGGCCGACCTTGTGGCAATCGGCGCTGACGCCGATGTCTATGAAGCCAACCTGGACCTCGTGGTCGACGTCCTGGGAAATCCAGGGGAATGGATCTGGGCCGAAAAGGATCGGCTGATCGTCGACAGCATGGGGATCAAGCGCAGCGAACCGACCGAGGGCGCGGTCGAACTGGAACTGGACCAACTCTCCAACGCGGCCGGTCGCACCGTCGTGGTGGCGCTCCTGTCTCTGTCCGGCGCGGCTCTGCGGCACAACCTGTATTGACTCCTCGCCGTCTTCCAGAGCGATATGGGCGATGGAAATCTAAATAGGCCTCACGCCCGTTCGCTTCACTCACTCAAGAACGCAAAGGCGCAAAGGAAACCTATGAGAAGAAATTTCTCGCGATCGATTTCCGTGGGATAAGTTCGCCTGCCTGATTTGACAGATGGGCCGTCCCGTTCAGAATATCAAAGGGTGCCATTGGTTCCTGGTTTCTATCTTCTGGCTTCTGGCTTCTGAGGAGGTGACCCGGATGGTGCGATTTGTCGGCAGAAACATTCTGACCGGGGTGGTAACCATCCTGCCGGTCGTCCTCACCCTCTACATCCTTTACTGGCTGGCGGTGTCGGCGGAGTCGGTGCTGGGGGGCATGATCCGGTGGATCCTTCCGGAGGGGTTGTACTGGCCGGGGATGGGGCTGGCGGCCGGACTGGCCGTGGTCTTCGTGGTGGGGCTGCTGATGCACACCGACATGGTCCAGCGGATCTTCGCCCGGGGCGAGGAGCTCTTTTACCACATGCCGATCGTCAAGTCGGTGTACCGGGCGATCCGCGACTTCATCGATTACTTTTCCCCGGCGGCCAAGGCGGAATTCAAGCAGGTCGTGGCGGTGACCATCGGCAAGACCGGCATGGAGGTGATCGGCTTCGTGACCCAGCCGGTTCCGGAGCGGCTGCCGGAGGATTTCCGGGGGGAAGACAGCGTCCTGGTCTACCTCCCCTTGAGCTACATGATCGGCGGATACGCGGTCTTGACTCCCCGCAGCGCGGTGCGCCCCGTGAACATGACCCTGGAGGAGGCAATGCGCTTCACTCTGACAGCCGGCGTGACCGCCAAGCAGGCGCCTCCGGGCGTCACCCCTTGAGGACCTTCAGCAGGTGGGGCACGAGCTGTTTCTTGCGCGACAGGACCCCCTTCAGCTCGTAGAGGCTCTCGCCGACCTGGGGGTAGCCGATGACGTAAGGCAGCTCCTTGCTGCCGAGGGCGAGGAGCAGGCTCGTCTCCTGGACGATGTCGGTGACCAGCAGGGCGGCGGCGGCGAGGCGCTTCTCCTCTTTCACCGCGGCCAGGGCCGCCTCGATCTCGTCCTTCAGTTCGAGAAACTCCCCGAAGCTGACCACCTCGACCTGTCCGACCCCGAAGGGGGTCTGTCCCGCGGCGAACTCCTTGAAGTCGGAGAGGACCAGGTCGCGTCGGGAGGGGTAGGCGGCCAGGGCGCTGCCGGCCTGGAAGAGGCGCCGGCCGAACTCCTCCGGGTCGTAGCCGGACAACTCCCCGAGCCAGCGGGCCGTCTCGCGGTCGAGCTCGCCCGTGGTCGGCGACTTGAGGATCACCGTGTCGGAGAGGAGCCCGGCCAGCAGCAGCCCGGCGACAGCCGGCTCGGGGTCGATTCCGGCGGCGCGGTAGAGGGTCGCCACGACGGTGCAGGTGCTGCCGAGGGGCTGGTTGATGAAACGGATCGGCTGGTCGGTGTGGAAGTTGCCGAGACGGTGGTGGTCGACGACCTCGAGGATCTCCACCTTGTCGGCGCCGGGGACGGCCTGGGAGAGCTCGTTGTGGTCGACCAGGATCAGCTTGACGGGGGAGGGGGCCAGCAGGTTGCTCTTGGTGGCGATCCCGGCGACCCGGCCGTCGCCGTCGAGGACGATCGCCCCGGGGTCGGTCCCGTGGAGCAGCTTGAGGCGCAGGTCGTCGACCCGCTCGCCGAGACCGACGGCGATAAAGTCGTTTTTTACGAGCTTTCCCACCGGGGTGGCGAGCCGGGTCAGCCAGGCGCTCGTCGCCGTGTCGAAGGGGGTCGTGAGGACGGTCACCCCTCGCTGCCGGGCCGTCTCCAGAATCTCTTCGGAGACCGGAAGGCCGCCGGTGACGACCAGGACCCGTACTCCGATTTCGACCGCCTCGCGCTGGATATTCTCCCGGTCGCCGGTGAGCAGGACCATGGAGCGCGGATCGCGTCCCTGGATTTTTTGGCGGAAAGTGCCGGAAGCCATCGCGCCGACGTAGAGATTGAGCTCTTCCACGGCTTCGGGCTCGTGCTCGATCGGGGCCCGGGCCTGAAGGCAGGCCCGGATGGAGCGGGGAGAGGCCAGCACCCTGCGGATCTCGTCCTGGCGTCGCGGGACGAGGACGAACTCGGTCATCCGCTTCAGGACGAGGAGGCCGACCGGGCGAGCGTCGTCATCGACCACGGGCAGCTGGCGGATGTCATGGAGGTGGAAGAGCTCCATGGCCAACGAGAGTGGGGCGCCGGCCGGGATCGTCACCACGTGTTCGGTGATCACGTCCCGCACCCGGGGATGGACGTCGACCAGGAGCGGTGGAACCGGCAGGGAGAGCTCGCCGAGGACGAATTCGGTCTGCCGGTTCAGATTCCCCGCCCGGGCCGGGCGGACATGTTCCGCCCCCTGGCGCTGTCGCAGCCGGGCGTAGGCCATGGCGGAGCAGATCGAATCGGTATCGGGGTTGCGGTGCCCGACGACATAGACGGTTTCGCTGCGCATAAGGATCCTCCCTGTGGCCGGAGGTTGTTGGTTCTCTGGTCGGCCGTCACACTCTTTAGCACAATTGCTCTCCCGCTCCAACGGAAAGTGTTCAAATCATTGACCAGTCCCGGGCGGGAATGTATGGTTGTCGAAAGTTGACGGGCCCGCATCTTCTTCGGTGGCGGCCCGCTCCCTTCAAGAACCTTTTGACGTTCTGAAGACATAGACATGCAACTTGTCGAGGGCGGCCCCGGCCGGAGCCGCCCCTTTGCATCCCGAGACCGTATTTTGAATCCTCCTGAAAGAGCAGAGGGGGCAGGGAAATTATATGTTCCAAGATTTCAAGATCATTGCCTCCAGCATGGGCGACCTGCCGCCGTCGCCGGCCGTGGCCGCCAGACTCCTCAAGGAGCTGAAGAATCCCAACCTGTCGGTCAAGGACTTGGCCAAGCTGGTCTCCGTCGAGCCGGCGGTAACAGCCAAGATCATGAAGATGGCCAACTCGGCCCTCTACGGTCAGCTCGGGCAGATCACTACCCTGGAGAGGGCGATCATCGTCATCGGGGAAAACAACCTCAAAAGGGCGGTGATGGACATCAGCCTGCGCAATGTCAACAAATCCCACGGCCTGCTCGAGCGCTGGTTGTGGGAAAATTCGGTAGGGTGCGCAGTCGGAGCGCGCCTGGCAGCGGAGCGCCTCTCCAGCGCCCCGCCCGAAGAAGCCTTTGTCGCCGGGCTCTTCCGTCACATCGGCAAGACCATCATGCTCAACCGGGACCGGGACCTGTACCGCAAGGTGGTCAAGCTCCACGAGCGGGGGGAGGTCCCCCTCCACGACGGCGAGAGGGCCCTCTTCGCCTTCTCTCACGAGATGGTCGGCGCCGCCCTGCTCGAACACTGGAACTTCCCGCCCCGCCTGGTCTCCGTGGTCCGGCACCATCACGATTTCGAATCGGTTCGGGAAAGCGACCCGGAGGTGTTCCACCTGGCCGCCACGGTCAGTCTCGGGGCCGAATTCTGCCGCTATTTCGGCATCGGGCCGAGGCAGAAAAAGGTGAAAATAGACTTGCCTTCGACCGATGCCGCCCGATCGCTGGGGTTGACCATGGAGGAGCTGGAGCCGCTCCTCGACGAGTTCATCCACCTCTTTCATGAGGAGCGAAGCCTGTTTCTGGCCTGACGGCCGGGTAGGGGCGAACAGCTGGCATCATTCTTTTCTATCCCGCCCCTCCTTTTTCCCCTTCTTGTGCAGATAGAGCCGCTCGTCCGCTTCCCGAAGGAGACGGGCAAGGTCCTCCTTTCCCGCGCCCTCTTTACCGCCCCTCGAGGCGATGCCGTAGCTGATTGTGACAGGGACAACCCTGTCGCCGGCATGCAGTGGGCTGTCCTCCAGGGCTTCGCCGATCCGGGAGAGGAGTCGTTCGGCGTTCTCCGGCGAGGTCTCCGGCAGGATCAGAACGAATTCGTCCCCGGCATAGCGGGTCACCATGTCATAGTCCCGGGTCAGGTGGACCATGGTCCGGGCCAAATGCTGCAGGAGGCGATCCCCGACCTCGTGGCCGTGGGCGTCGTTGACCTTTTTGAAGTCGTCTACGTCGACAAAGGCCACCGAGAGGGTTCGGCCGAAGCGTTCCACCCGGTTCAATTCCCGGTTCAGGGCCTTTTCCATGGACCGGCGGTTGAGCAGGTTGGTCAGCGGATCGCGCTCGGCAAGGGTGCGGAGGTTTTCGTGGGCCGCCACGTTGGAGAGACAGAGGGAGACCTTGAGGGCCAGGCGTTCGAGAAAGATCGTGTCCAGCCCGGGGCGGTACCTATCCGGGGAAAAGTCGGCCACGTTGAGGCTGCCGATGACCTCGCCGTCGACGGAAACGGGGGTCACTGCCATGGAGCGGATCGATTCGCTGCCGGGACGGGGGAAAAGTGAGGCGTAACGATCCAGGTCCTTGTTGAGAAGGAGGGAGGCGGGTGAGCCGGCGGTGATCCGGGCGAACTCGTCCCCTTCGACGAGGCTGAGGTTCTCCCGGAGGAGTTCCCGGCCTGCGTGGGCCTGGAGGAGTTGGGCGAAGCCGGTCTCCCGCACCAGGGAGAACCAGACGAGGGGGATGCCGAATTTCTCCCGGATCCGGGTCAGGAGGACCTCGAAGAGGTCGTTGAAGTTGAGGATGGAGAGGATGCTGACCTCCACATCGTGGAATTTCTCCGCCAGATCCTCGTTTTCCTTGAACCGCTCGATGAGCGTAAGTCTGTCCATCGTTCCCTCCGAAGGGCACCCGCCGGGTCCCTGTTGACTCCGGTGCCTTTCCCGCCTCGGGGAGAGGCTCGCACAAGATTGCCCCATTAGAACCAATGGCATCGCGCTTTTCAATCCTTTTATGCCCTTTGCGGCGGTGCCGCCTCCTCTTGACACCCCGGCCGCCGGGGTCTATTTTGAACTGCTCGTTGCCCTGAAGGGCCGTCCCCCTGCCAGAAAGCCGGGTTCTTGAACATCTCTGCCCGACAAAAACCGATGCTGCGCTTCCTTGTCGTCCATTCCGTCGCCTCGGTGGTGGGCCTGCAGGCGTGGATGATCCTGTTCAACAACTTCGCAGTAGAGATGGCTGGTCTCGACGGGCAACACGTCGGCATCATCCAGTCGATTCGGGAAGTCCCCGGGTTCCTGGCCCTGCTCGCGATCTATGTCATGCTCGTGGTCCGAGAGCACCGCTTGTCGGCGATCTCCGTCATCCTGCTCGGTCTCGGCACGGCCCTGGCCGGTTTCTTCCCCTCCTTCGCCGGCCTCGCCTTCACCACCCTCGTCATGAGCTTCGGCTTCCACTACTTCGAAACGACCAACCAGTCCCTGACCCTGCAGTATTTCGACGCCGCCACCTCGCCGGTCGTCTTCGGCCGCCTGCGCAGCCTCGGTGCGGCCACCAGCATCGGGGTGGGGCTCCTGATCTACCTGTTGAAACCCCAGATGGGCTACCGGGAACTCTTCCTGGTTCTGGGCGCTCTGGTGATGGCGGCCGGGCTCTGGGGGCTTGCGCAGGAACCGGCCCACGGAGAGGTGCCTGTCCAGCACCGGAAAATGGTTTTTCGACGCAAGTACTCCCTGTTTTACTTCCTGACCTTTATGGCCGGGGCCCGGCGGCAGATATTCATCGCTTTTTCCATCTTTCTCATGGTCAAGGTCTTCGGGTTCTCGGCCTCGGAAATCGCCCTGCTTTTCCTGGTCAACAATGCGATCAACTATTTCGCCAGTCCCCTGAACGGCCGGGCGATCGTCCGCTTCGGCGAACGGTCGGTTCTCTCTCTCGAATACGCGGGGCTGATCTTTATCTTCCTTGCCTACGCGTTCACCGGCTCAAAAATCGTGGTGGTCGCCATGTATGTCCTCGACCACCTTCTGTTCAATTTCGCCATCGCCATCCGCACCTATTTCCAAAAAGTCGGCGACCCACAGGACATTGCCCCGAGCATGGCGGTCGGCTTCACCATCAACCATGTCGCCGCCGTCGTCATGCCCGCCATCGGAGGGGCCCTTTGGTTGATCGATTACCGGATCGTCTTCGTCGCCGGGGCCGTATTCAGCCTGATTTCTCTTCTTGCCGTGCAGTTTATCCCCCGTTTGTCTTCCAGCCGCGACCTGGGTCATTCGCTCCCGAACTGAAGCTTTTTGTGCCCGGCCCCTGCACTTCCCGCCTTCGAGACGATGAACCGCGGGTTGAGATCGGCTTTCAGGTCGAGGTAAGCAGGAGTGCTTGTAAGTATGTGTGTACCTTTTGGGGTAGGTTGGGCGTTGTGGTGGCGGGAGTGCCTGTCGAAAAGTTCTTGTGAGAAAGATTCGGGAAGAGGGGCCGGGCCTTGCCAGAAGGCCAGAACCATTTAATATTTAAGTCAGGAGCATTGGCCGAAGGAGTTTTGAGACGACCAACTTCCAGCGCGGGAGGTGCGGGGATGAGCCAACAGGGCATCGAAGAAAGGGACGTAGTCACTCCTATCATCAAATACTGCCATCTTGATCACGGCGCCGCGGAAAAACTCTTTGACGACGTGGCCCTTCACAAAATGCGCACCGTGACCTTGCCGGACGAGAACATTCTATTGAGCGACGAGGAAGCCGGTGAGTTCATAGAGCGTTACAGTGCCGAAGTCGAACCGACGATCTGGGAATCCAAGCGCCGGAAAAACTGAAGCCACTCCCCATCGAAACAGTCGGCATGTACGAAGAGGGGCCCGCAGTTGTGCGGGCCCCTCTTCGTTGAAACGGTTCGCTTGAAAGGCATGGAACGAGTCAGCAGCCGGCGAGGAAATCTTTGGCTTTCTCAAGATCGTCGAAAGTGTGAAAGTTCCTCCTGGTGAACATCCTGATGGCGCTGAAGGCTATCGACTGAAGACCGGTGACGCCGACGACGGCCGCAGTTTTGACGTATGGGGTGTTGTCTTTTGTAAACTCTTTGAGCTTTTGAAGGACCGCGCTGTCGAACCGTCCGCCCCCGGCGTTGGTCAAAGTCAGGACCGATTGCTCCGGTTGGGACCGTATCTGGTCCCTGGCCTCCTCGATGACTGAAAATGCGTCTTCGATGGTGCAGAGGGAAAAATCGAGGAAAAAGATTCGCTTACCCTTGTGGTCGATAAACCTGGCTCTCTCCATTCCATTCAGTCTCCCGAGATGCTTCCGGTTGCTTTACATATCGCGTCCCCCCGAGGCCTGCTCCGCGAGGACGGGATCGACTTTCCTGGGAAAAAGGATTGATATATCTTAATTGCTTGAAGGGGGTTGTCAACAAAGGTTTGACTGTTTTCTAGAACCAAAGATAGTTTTTCTTTGCCAAATTGTAACCGACGCTCTTTTCGGTAAACGTCACTGGTGCACCGGAAAAAAAAGGGGACCGGACGCCCGAAGGGAGTCCGGTCCCGAGAAGAGAAGAGAGGGTGAACCGGATCAGTCTTCTTCGACAATGAACCCTTCAGTCACTTCGAGGCAGGGTGAACCGGGATCGCCGAAGAGACTGACGGTCATGCCTGGCAGGAAGGCAGCGAACGACACGGGGGTGACCGTGACCTTCTCCTCGGAACCGGTGCTTTCCTCGATCCGGAAGAGGCCGGCAGACTCGGGGATCACCGCGCAGGATCCGTCTTTCAGGAAGAGGGTGCGCTGAGGCGCATCGATCCAGTCGATAACGTCTTCGAGACCGGTCTCCTCCTTGATGGGGCCGAGCACCGCGAGAACCGCTTTCAGAGCGCCCTGGTCAACGGAGAGAACCCCGTCGATCTCCGCGCGCTTCCCTTCGAGGAGGTCGCTTTCCTGGAGAAGTTCTCCCGACCTGGAGAAGATCTTCGCCCCGGGCTGCAGGTCGGTCGGCAGGACCGGGTCGCTGCTGATACCCTGTCCTGGATCGACGTCGAAATCGAAGCTGTTCGCTCCGTCTGCTGCCGGGACCTCTGCAATGGCCCCCTTGAGGGTTAGGAAGTCTCCGGCCTCGATCAGCAGGGCGTTAAGAAATACCATCGGGGCGCCATATTCGGGGCCTCCCGCACTGCCGACCCGGCCGATGGCCGTGGCGATACTTCCTTCCTGAAGGGCATCAAGGGTGATCAGGTCGGCGTCTTCATCGAAAAGCGAGGTCTGATCCGACACCCCGATCCAGGTGCATTTGCCTACGTTGTAAGGGGACGGGTCCGGAGGGGAGGGAGGGCAGAGCTGGAAACTGCCCCCGATCACGGCCAGATCGGGTTCGGGAACCTCGGCAACTGTTCCCCTCAGACGTACAAGCTTGCCGTCGGGAAAACTCGATCCGACATCCACGAATATCACGGGGCGGAAGATGTACTTGCCGCTCTTGCCGGCCTCGACGATGTGGATCGACTTGTTGGCGTCCATGTCCAGGGAGATGAGGAGGGCCTCTCCACCGACAACCTCGAACGGTGATCGGGGATGGAGGTCGATCTTGCCGTTGCCGGGAAGTTTCGGGGTGATCTCCTCGCCCTCCTCGGTGACGAGGGTGACCCCGGTGACCCTCATCCGGATCTTATTATAGGTTCCCGGGGGGACATCCTCCGCGACGGAGAAGAGGGTCGAGTCGGATTCGAGATCCTTCAGGTTGACATCCTCTTCACCGGAGAAGATCGGTGCCATGACCCCGTCCTCGGCGATCAGGCTGACTGAAGTGACCGTTACCCAGATCTCTTCAAAACCGAGGGCGGGGCCGTCGGTCAGGAGGACCGCCACCTGCCCCCCCTGAAGGGCCGGGCTGCCGTCTGGGCTGTCTTCGTCATTGCCGCAGCCCTGCATCCCAAGGATCAATACGGCGGCCGGAAGCAGAACGAGGAGCTTCTGAAAGAGTTTTCTGGTCATGACGAATCTCCCTGGAATGTTGGTGATTTGCGTTTTTGAGCGAAATCCTAGCGAATGTAGGCCTCGGTTACGTAGCGGCGCATCATGACATGGGTATTGAAGTAGTAGGCGTTTTTGCCGATTGCGCTTTTCATAAGCTGAATCCACTTTTGCCGGTCCCCGTAGTAAAGGGGGATAATGACCTTCTCCAGCTTGTTGTACAGGTCTTCGACATCCTCGGTAGAGTGGTTCACCTCGACGGAGGATTCGGTCGGCGGCGGACCGATGGACCACCCGGTCACCCCTTCGATATGGCCCTCGATCCACCAGCCGTCAAGGACGCTGAAGTTGGGGACCCCGTTGAGAGCGGCCTTCATGCCGCTGGTGCCGGAGGCCTCGAGGGGCCTCAGGGGGTTGTTCAGCCAGATGTCCACGCCCGGTATCAGCCGGTAAGCCACGTCCATGTTGTAATTCTCGAGGTAGACGACCTTGATCTTGTCCTTCAGGGCGTCGATCTTGCGCACGATGCGCTGGATGAGTTGCTTGCCCGGGATGTCCTTGGGATGCGACTTCCCGGCAAAGACGAGTTGGAGCTTTCCCTCGCCCATCTTCACGAGGCGGTCGATTTCGTGGAAAATCAGATCGCCGCGCTTGTAGGTCGCGGAACGGCGGGCAAATCCGATGGTCAACAGGTCGGGGTCGAGCTTTTCCCCTGTCGTCTCCTCGATGTACTGAAAGAGATAGGCCTTGGCTCCGCTGTGGGCGTCCCAGATCTCGTTGTCCGGAATGGCGTCGACCCGGACGAGGAGTTCCGGTTCGTTTGCCCAGCTCGGCAGGTGGCGATCGAACAGGGTGACGAAATAGGGAGAGGTCCAGGTGAAGGGGTGGATGCCGTTGGTGATGGCGTGGATTTCGAAACCGGGGAACATCGCCTTGGAGATTTCCCCGTGCTTCTTGGCGACGCCGTTGACGTAGCGGCTCAGGTTCAAGGCCAGCATGGTCATGTTAAGGAGGTCCTTCCCGGCGAGCTCCTGAAGCAGGGCGATGGGAACGGGCTCGCCCAGGACCCGCTTGACCAGCTCGTAGGGGAACTTGTCGTGGCCTGCCGTGACCGGCGTGTGGGTGGTGAAGACGCACTGTTCCATGACCCGGTGGGTGTCCCAGGAGGCCCTCTCGTCCCAGGTGTCCTCTACGGGGCGGCGGGAACCGTTCAGCAGTTCCAGGGTCAGCAGGCTGGCGTGGCCCTCGTTCATGTGGTACTTCTTGATGCTGAAACCGAGAGCATCCAGAATGCGGGCGCCCCCGATCCCCAGGATGATCTCCTGCTTGAGGCGGTACTCGTTGTCCCCGCCGTACAGATGGTCGGTGAGGCGTCGGTCCTGGTCCATGTTGCCGGGGATGTCGGTGTCGAGAAAGAGGACCGGGACTTCGCCTCCGGTCGGGCTCTTGACCCGGTACATCCAGGCCTGGACCTTGACGTCTCGATCCTCGATGGTGACCAGGATCTTGGTGGGGAGGAGCTCCGTGAGGGTCTCCGGCGTCCACTCTACCGGGAATTCCTCCTGCCAGCCGTCCTCGCCTATTTTCTGACGGAAATACCCCTTGCGGCTCGCCAGGGTCAAGGCGATCATGGGAAGTTTGAGATCGGCGGCGCTCTTTATGGTGTCTCCGGCCAGGATCCCCAGGCCCCCGCTGTAGGTCGGGATCTCGTTGGTGAGGCCGATCTCCATGGAAAAGTAGGCGATTTTCTGTTCCTGGGTGAATCGTTTCCAATCGCTCATCGGTCGTGCCCTCGCTTGACGTGTTGTAATTAAGTCCCCCTACTCAAATACCAAGCATAGCAGGAATAGCTCATATGGGTAGGGGCAAAGTGGGCGCGGGAAGGCCACCGGTTTCTGCACCCGGACCGATTGAAGTCTTGAAATAATCGCTTGAGTGTGGGACATTTAGCTCTGCGAAAGACCTTTCCCATCCCTTCACTGGCGGCCCCTGCCCATGTACTGTGATTATTTTGGTTTTCAGGAAAAGCCCTTCAACCTGACCCCCAATCCCCGGTTCATCTTCCTGAGTCAGCAGCACAAGGAGGGGTTCGCCCATCTTCTGTACGGGATTCGCAACCGGTCCGGATTCATCGAGATCATCGGGGAGGTCGGCACCGGGAAGACGACCATCCTGAGGACCCTGCTCAACGAACTCGATGACGACGCCTATCGGCTGGCGCTGATCTTCAACCCCAGCAGGTCGGGGCCTGAGCTGTTGCGCAGCATTAACCGGGAGTTCGGCGTCAGTTGCCAGGGGCCTGATGAAACGGACCATCTCGAGGCCCTCAACGATTTTCTGCTCGAGGAGAACGCCGCCGGGCGTACCGTGGTTCTGGTCATTGACGAGGCGCAGAACCTCAAACCCGAGGTCCTTGAACAAGTCCGGCTTGTCTCCAACCTGGAGACGGAAAAGGACAAGCTCATCCAGATCATCCTGGTGGGGCAGCCAGAGCTCGGCACGATGCTCGAACGTCCAGAACTGAGGCAGCTGAGTCAGAGGATCACGGTTCGCTACAAACTGGGCCCCATGGATTTCCAGGACACCCGGACCTACGTCGAACACCGCCTGAGGGTCGCGGGGGGAAACCCTTCCCTGATTTCGACCGGAGCCCTGAAGCGGGTCTACCGATTCTCCGGGGGGCTGCCCCGCCTGATCAACGTCCTTTGCGACCGGGCCCTGCTCGTGGCCTATACCAAGGAAGAAAAATCGATCAGCCGGGCCATCGTTTGCGAGGCCCTGAAAGAGTTGCGTCGGGATAAAAAAGGGACCTCCGGGGGGCGGGCGCTGATCACCGCCCTTGTCTCCGCCTTACTTGTCGCCGGGGGACTCTTTCTCTTCTGGGACAAACCGTCTTCGCGGGTCGTTTCGACTGCCACGGCATCGGGTCAGAACCCGGCGCCTGTCCCCCCCCCGGCCACCGAGGCGGCGCCTTCGCCCCGGCCCGTCGCACAACAACCGGCCCTGGAGCCGGCCGCCGTCTTACAACCGGATTCCGCGATCGAAATCCTCCGCGAGAACCTTCGGGCCATGGAGGAAAAGTCCAGTGCGGTTGCCTCCTTCAATGGCCTGGCCCAGCTGTGGAAGGTGCGGGAAATCGCGGACCGCAAGGAGCTGGAACTGGCCAAGGGGCTGCGGGCCGCGGCCGGGAAGAGGCGGTTGAGGCTTGCCAGTTTTCAGGGGGGGCTTGACGACCTGCTGCGACTCGATTCCCCCGCACTGCTCGAATTGACCCTGCCCGGTACGGTCGGAAGCCGCTACCTGGCCCTGAGCCGGGAGGCTGAGGGAGGATGGGGAATCGCCCCGGCCCTGGCGGGAAGAGACGTTCTGACCCGTGGAGAGCTGGAAACTCTTTGGTTCGGCCGGGCCCTTCTTCCCTGGAAAAATTTTTCCGACCTTCCCGTCATCACCCGCCCGGGGACCCGTGGGAAGGGGGTAGCGCGCCTGCAGGGTTTTCTCGGTGGACTCGGCTATCTTCAGGAAAAGCCAAGCGGGGTTTTCGACGCGGCCACCATCGCGGCGGTGACCCGTTTCCAGGCTGACCGGGGCGTGGCTCAGGACGGTAGGGTCGGACCCCACACCCTGATGCTCCTTTACCAGGAGGACCCCCGGTTCGATCCGCCTCGGCTGCGTTCCGGAATGGGCGAAGAGGGAGGGGTCTTATGAGTTCCATCCTCAAGGCCCTGAGGAAGCTGGAGCAGGAAAAGGCCCGCCGCAACGAGGGGCAGGTCGACATCGCCCGGGACATTCTGCGTTCCGCCCAGAGAAAGAGGAGGGCCTTCCCATGGCCGCTCCTGCTCGGTTTTTGTCTCCTCTTGGGGGTCGGGTGCGTCGGCGCCTGGCACCTGTTCGGACCGGAGCCGCCCTCCGCTGCGCCCGTTCTGCATCGATCGGAGCCGGTCACTCCCCAGGGCCGCGCCGGCTCTCCACCGGAGACGGTCTCCCGGGAGGTCGGGGCCGTCAGGACTTTACCGGCAGTCACTGCTCCTTCGGAGCCGGAGGTGGTGGAGGTGAAGATCGAGGATCTGCGACCCGCCTCGGCCGTCGTCCCATCCGCCCCCTCTCGGACCGAACCGGTTCCTTCCGTGGAACCGACCGTGGCGACCGAGGGTGTGGCGCCGATACCCGCCCAGATCGTGACAAGAGTTCCCGTTGTCCCGGACGAGAATGTTCAAGCAACCGCTGCACGGGCAGCCGCCGAGTCGCTCCCGGAGGTCGAGCCCTCCGAAGGGAGTCATGCTTCTGGCCTGGTGATTTCCGGGATCGCTTTCGGGGAGAATCCCCTGGCGCGGCTCGCCGTGGTGAATGGGTTGCCGGTCATGGAGGGAACAGTCGTCGAAGGTGCGAAGGTGCTGGAAATCCTCCCCGATCGGGTGCGGTTCGTCTCGGGCGAGGGCGAGTTCGAAGTTTCTATGGATGGGAAGGGGGTCCGCAGGTAGCGGGTTTTCCCGGGTCAGTGCAGGGGCGCTTCCTCCAGGCCGAGCATCAGGTAGTCGGCCTCTTCTTTCCCCACCATGTCGGGGTCGATTCGGCCCCGAACCGCCGGAAGGAGGACCCTGAAGTCCAGGTCGGATTGGCGACGGACCTGTTCCGGGATGCCGTGCTTCCAGGAATGACCGCTGCCGGCCAGCACGACGACGGTCATGCCGGGATGCGTTTTAAGATATTCAAGCAGGGTATGGGCCATGACTCCGTCCCAGAGGAGCTGAGCCTCGCAAAAATTGTAAAAGTTCGCTCCGTTGTGGCCGTGCCCTCCGAGGGTGAGTCGAATAAAGTCCTGGTACTTTTCATCGACGTCGCAACGCACCGGAAGCAGGCTCCCCGCCTGCTCCGGGGGCAGGGAGGCGAATCCGCCCTCGGCGACCTGCTGCGTGATCGACCTCGGGATGTTCAGCCCCACCATGGGGATGTTGTGGTGTCGCGCGTGAAGGAAAATCTCCCGGTACACAGGCCACATGCTCCAGTTCGCGTTGAAGACCTCCAGGAAATCCCTCTCTGACATCTCTCCTTCGGTCCAGCGATCCAGCTCGGGCTGACTCCCGCTTCGAAACATTTCAAGAGCGACAGCCACGGGAACCCCGGCGTTTCGAAGGGCCTCGATGATTTGCAACTGGGCCCGATGGTGGGCCTCGTTGTCGTGAAGTTCCCCGATGAAAATGAGCCGGACGGTCCGCAGGTCCTCGACAACCTCGTCGAAGGACACGACCGACCGATCGTCCATTTTGAGGGTGTGGGCTTCGGGAGATATCGGGGCGGCGAGGCCGATGGTGCAAACGAAGAAGGCCATGAGAGCGGATCGAAGAGCGATTCTTTTCATCGGGAGTCCTCGCGGTCTGAAAATTCGTGGATGAGGGGAGAGGCCGTGACGGGCCAGGTTCCCTTGACCCGGTTGGTCCCGTCTTCGAAGAGAAGGTAGCTGTACTTGCCGTAGTGGGGGATCTTGCGGGCGGCCTTGCCGGCGGCGGCGCCCGAGAGGGGGATGAAGATGGCGGCGCTTCGTTCCGGGTTCACCGGGTGGGGCAGGGCGACGAAGAGGGCGGCGCCCGGGTCGTCGTAGGTCGTCCCGAAGAGCGTGACGTTTCCTTTTCCTATCGACAGACCTTCCGGCAGGACCGGGTGCAGGATGGTGTTTCGCGGCCAGCCCAGGTAAAGGAGGTCATGATCCTTCAGTGCCCTCAGGTCGACCTGGCCCTCGGCCAGCATGAGTGCCTTCTCCTGCCTCAGCGCGGCGAGGAGGGTTTTGGTCCCTTCCAGGGCCTCCTTCTCCAGGCCGATCGAGACCACGGCCATCAGGGCGGGGGCGCCGCGGATGGCGTTGACCGTGGGAGGGCTCTCTTCGGGATGGAGCCGGCGGAAGAGGTCCGCATCGGGGTCCACGACGAGGCGCAACGGGCGGGCCGGAGTCTCAAGGATGAAGGGCGCTGATCCTTTTTGCGAGGGGATCTTCCCTTCCAGGGGTCCGCTGGTCGTCTCGACTCGCACCGGGACGAGGAGGTCGTAAAAGGGCGGCGTCTGAACCAGGCTGCCTTCGATCAGCCAAGCATTGTCCCGTCGCCCGAAGGAGACGTCCCGAAGGGCAAGGGAGGGGGCCCCGGGTCGTTCCAGCCATTGCCGGAAGAACCGTTTCAGGCTTTTGCCGCTCGTCGCTTCGAAGTCCTACTTCAGCTCTGACCAGCCGACCCGTTGATGAAGACGTTCGGCCGAGGCCCTTTTGAGCCCCTCCCAGTAAGGTGCCTCGCCGACCAGGCGGCGGAGCATGTGAAAGACCATGGCGGCCTTGCCGTACCCGACCGCCTGGCTCGCCGCGCTGTCCCGGCTGGTGAAGGAACTCAGGGGGAAGTCGGACTCGTCATCGACGAGGGTCGTGTAGTCGCGCAGGATTTTCCTGCGGTACTCGAGGGCCTCTTCCGGGGAAGACCGTTCCTTGTAGAGATGGTCCGCCACATAGGTCGTCAGCCCTTCGGACCAGTTCCCCGATGCGTAATCGACCTTCACGGCGTTGCCCCACCAGGAATGGGCGACCTCGTGGCCGAGGCTCGTCTCGACGATGAAGGGCAGGCGCACCACGGAGCTGCCGAGGAGAGTCCAGGAGGGGAATCCGTATCCGGTGGGGAAAAAGTTCTCCGCCACGGCGAACTTTTCGTAGGGATAGGGGCCGAACAGTTCACTGTACATTTCGAGGTAGGCCTTGACCGCCGCCAGGTAGGTCTGGGCAAGGTGTTCGTTCTCCGGGTAAAAGTACGCCAGCAGGGGGATGTCGCCGTAGAGGTCGCGCTCCATGCGGTAGGGCCCGGCCGCCAGGGTCAGGCCGCTCAGGGGGCGGGCGGTCTGCCAGACTGAGTAGCTCTGCCCGTCTTTTCGACCCTCGGCGACGAGCGCCCCGGCGGTGATCCCTTCGAAACCTGCAGGGGCTTCGACCCGAAGCCGGAAGGTGGCGTTGCCGCCGGGCAGGTCGGGATACCATCCTGCGGCGGGGCTGAGGAATGCGCCTTTGGGGGAAATGGTTCCGGCGATGCCGTAGCTCGGGTCCTCGGAATGGACCGGCTGGCCGGGGATCGCGTCCTGAAAGCGCCCCTGGTAATCGACCCTCAGGATGATCTGGGATCGTCCGCCCGCCACCGGGAGAGAGACCCTCAGACTGCCCTGTTCAAACTCGAAAGGGATATCGCGTCCTTCCAGCACGACCCTCTCGACCCGGGCTCCGGGCGAAAGCCGAAAAACGACCTTTTCCTTCCCCTCCACCGTGAGGCGCAGAGCATCTCTTCCTTCGAGTCGGGCTTCTCCGGGAAAGAGGCGCACCTGCAGATCGTGGTGAAGGATGGTGGTTGCTGCCCGAAGGGGAGCGGGAAGCAGGACCAGGAGGGCATATAGGGCGAAACCGCAGATTGTCAAAATGTTTTTTATCATGGGTCTCATTATAGCCCAATCCACCGGTTTCATCCAAAGGTCGAAGGGTTTTTGTGGAAGGGTTGGAGAATATTCCCCTGTCCTTGTAGAATATTCTCCACTTTTTCGGGGGTACCCGTTGTCCAGAGCGTTAAATCCTGGTTAATCGCAGCGGAAATTTTCCGGCATGATTCCTGAAACAGCAATTATCAATAGTTAGGATTGTAGCTTTGACCCGAGGGTTTATATTTTTACTATGAGACTCCTGACCTTTCGGCAGCAGAAAGGATATCTGATCGTGGGTTCTTTTTTGCGCAGGTATCTGGTTCATGCCCTGTTCTGCTCTGTTTTACTCGGGGGAGTTCCAGGGATGGTTTTCGCAGAGACCCTCCTTCCGGAGCTTGTCGCCGAGGCCCTCGCCCGTAACCCGGAGATACGGGCCGCAGAGGCTCGCTGGAGAATGTTCGAGCACAAGGTCCTTCCGTCCCGTTCCCTGAACGACCCTCAGCTGACCATTGCCTTTTCCAATTACCCGGTCGATTCCTTCAACGCCGACGACACGCCCATGACCGGTAACGACGTGAAAATCGCACAGAAGTTTCCCTACCCAGGCAAGCTCGGGTTGAAGGGAGAGGTTGCCGAGACCGAGGCCGAGTGGTATCGGGCGGCCTACGAGGAGACTCGCCTGAAAGTCAGGTTCGGGTTGAAAGACGTCTATTACCGGCTCTTTCAGCAGGACAAGGCGATCGCCATTGTCGAGAAGAACCTGCGCCTGCTCGATGACACCATCCGCCTGGCCGAGACCCGGTATGAAGTCGGCCAGGGTCTCCAGCAGGATGTGCTCAAGGCCCAGGTGGAGCGATCAAAGCTGATGGATTCGCTTTTCACCCTTCGCCAGGGCCGCGAGGAGGCTCTCGCCGCCCTGAACGCGATCCTCGATCGCCCGGCGGGTTCATCCCAATCGGGCCTGCCGGAGGCGGGGCTGACACCGTTTGACTTTACCCTTGCAGGCCTTCAGGAACAGGCCGAGGAAAGCCGTCCCATGTTCGCCGCCTATCGTTCGCTGCTCGAACGCTTCGAGGCCAAGGAAAAACTGGCCCGGCTCGACTATAAGCCGGATCTTACGGTTTTTGCCGGCTATCGTTTCCGGGACGACGGTCTGGCCGACGGCGGCACCGATTTCGCCAGCGCCGGGGTGACGATCAACCTGCCCATATTCGGGGAAAAGCGCTCCGAGGCGGTTGCGGAGGCTCGGGCCGGCAGCCGGATGGCCCGGAGACAACTGGAGGATTTCCGCGGAAAGGTCGCTGCCAACCTGCACAGTGCTTTCGCCCGCAAGGAGCGCAGCCGCGACCAGGCAATGCTCTACAAAACCGGCCTCGTTCCGCAGGCCTCCCAGGCCTTCCAGGCTTCGATGAGCGCCTACCAGGTCGGCAAAGTCGATTTCCTCAACGTGCTCAATTCGCTCCTGGGGCTCTACCGCTATGAGATCGACTACTTTCGGGCGGTGGCCGAGTATCAGCGCAGTCTGGCCCGTATCGAGTACGAGGCAGGGCTCAACCGGGCCCGGATTCAGCAGTCTTATCAGAATAACGACCCAAAGGAACGTTAGGGATGACGCGACCCGCCAAGATTTTTTCCATCAGCCTGCTGACCGTCCTGCTGCTCTCCGGCGGCGGTGGTCTTTACCTCTCCCGGTGTCTTCTGGCCGGGGAGGAGGTCTCCATAGGTGGTCCCGGCGCAGCGCATGCCGCCGACGTGAAGTACACCTGCGGCATGCATCCGATGATTATCGTCGATGAACCGGGCCTCTGTCCCATCTGCGCCATGGACCTGACCCCCCTCAAATCCGGAACCGGCGGTGACGGGGAAAAGTCCAAAGGGGAGAGGAAGATCAAGTATTGGGTGGCGCCGATGGACCCGACCTATATCCGCGACGAGGCCGGAAAATCTCCTATGGGGATGGATCTCGTTCCGGTCTACGAGGACGAGGCGGCAACCGGGGCGGTCATCAGGATCGACCCGGTGACGGCGCAGAACATGGGGGTTCGCACGGCAGTGGCGGTGCGGACCGACCTCAGCCGCACCGTTCGCACCGTCGGCCTCGTGGGGTACGAGGAGCCCCGCCAGTACTCGGTCAACAGCAAGGTGGCCGGCTGGGTTGAAAAACTGCACGTCGCCGAAACCGGGGAGATGGTGAGGAAAGGGCAGGCGCTGCTGGAGATTTACAGCCCCGAACTCGTTTCCGCCCAGGAAGAGCTCCTGCTGGCCCTGGCCAACAACGCCGCCTTGTCCCAGAGCCCCTTTCCCGAGATTGCCGATGGGGGGAAAAGGCTGCTCGAGTCCTCCCGGCGACGGCTCAAGCTCTGGGATGTCTCTTCGCGGCAGATTCGCGACCTGGAGCAGACCCGCCAGGTGAAGAAGACCCTCACCCTCTACGCCCCCTACGGTGGCATCGTGACCATGAAGATGGTCAACGAGGGGATGTACGTTCAGTCGGGGATGGAGCTGTTCCAGCTCTCTGACATCTCCAAGGTCTGGGTCTTCGCCGATATCTACGAGTACGAGCTGCCCTGGGTCAAGGCCGGCCAGAAGGCGACCGTCGAGCTCCCCTTCGTGGGCGGCAGCACCCTTACCGGCACCGTTTCCACCGTCTACCCCTACGTGGAGGCGAAGACCCGCACCGTCAAGGCCCGCATCGACCTGGACAACCCGGGACTGGAACTGAAACCCGACATGTACGTCAATGTGCGGCTCGAAGGAGAGACCGTCCAGGGCGCCCTGGCGGTGCCGGGCGAGGCCGTCCTCTCCTCCGGCGAACAGAGCACGGTTTTCGTCGCCCTGGGCGAGGGCAAGTTCGAGCCGCGGCGGGTCAAGACCGGCCTGCAGGGCGAGGGGGGGATGATCGAAATCCGCCAGGGCTTGCTCGATGGAGAGAAGGTGGTGACCAGCGCCCAGTTCATGCTCGATTCGGAGAGCAAGCTGCGCGAGGCAATCCAGAAGATGCTCGAACCGGCCGGGGAACCGGAGCCCGCCGGCCCGGAGGAGGAGATCGACGACCTGTTCGGGGAGGAGAAGGAAGATCTCGACGAACTGTTTTAGAGGGCTTGTTTTAGGTGTTAGGTGCCTAAAACCTAAAGCGTAAAACCATCCTTTTGGCCCCTGGCCGGGATTGACTATGCTTGAAAAAATAATCGAATGGTCCATCCGCAACAAGTTCATGGTGACCCTGCTCACCCTGTTCGCCATTGTTGCGGGGACTTACTCCCTGTTCAACACCCCGGTCGATGCCATTCCCGACCTCTCCGACGTTCAGGTGATCATCCTCACCGAGTATCCGGGGCAGGCGCCCCAGGTGGTGGAGGAGCAGGTCACCTACCCGCTGACCACCCAGATGCTCGCGGTGCCCCACGCCAAGGTGGTGCGGGGCTACTCCTTCTTCGGCCTCAGCTTCGTCTACATTATTTTCGAAGACGGCACCGATCTTTACTGGGCCCGCTCGCGGGTGCTCGAGTACCTCAACTATGCCGCCGGCAAACTGCCGCCCGGGGTTTCGCCGTCGCTGGGGCCTGACGCTACCGGCGTCGGCTGGGTCTACGAGTACGTCCTCGAGAGCGACCGTCACGACCTGCAGCAGCTGCGATCCATTCAGGACTGGTACCTGCGTTACGAGCTCGCCGCCGTCGAAGGGGTCTCGGAAGTCGCCAGCATCGGCGGGTACGTCAAGCAGTACCAGGTCGCCATCGACCCCAACCGTCTGCTCGCCTACCACATCACCATCCCGCAGATCCAGCGCGCCATTCAGCGCAGCAACAACGACGTCGGCGGCCGCCTGGTGGAGATTGCCGAGACCGAGTTCATGGTCCGTGGCCTCGGCTACATCCAGGGAGTCGAAGACTTGGAACTGGTGGTGGTCGGCCACGACAGTCGCGGTACGCCGATTCTGCTGCGCGACCTTGCCCGGGTTTCAATCGGCCCCGAGCTGCGTCGCGGCCTGGCCGAGCTGGACGGGCGGGGCGAGGCGGTCGGCGGCATCATCGTCATGCGGTTCGGCGAGAACGCCCTCGAGACCATCGAAAACGTCAAGCGCAAGCTCGAAGAGCTCAAGGCGGGGCTCCCCGAAGGGGTGAGGATCAAAACGGTCTATGACCGCTCGGGCCTCATCGAGCGGGCCGTCGACACCCTGAAGGAAAAGCTGCTCGAGGAGAGCATCGTGGTGGCCATCGTCACCGCCCTGTTCCTCTTTCACCTGCCGAGCGCCCTGGTGGCGATCTTCACCCTCCCTGTTGCAATCCTGATCGCCTTCGGCATCATGGGCGCCCAGGGGATCAACGCCAATATCATGAGCCTCGGGGGGATCGCCATCGCCATCGGGGCGATGATCGATGCCGCAATCATCATGATCGAGAATGCCCACAAGCACCTCGAGCGCGATCAGGGCAAAAAGCCGCACTGGGAGATCATCCTCGCCGCGGCCAAGGAGGTCGGCCCGACCCTCTTCTTTTCGCTCCTGGTGATCACCGTCTCCTTCGTGCCGGTCTTCACATTGCAGGAGCAGTCCGGGCGCCTCTTCAAGCCGCTCGCCTATACCAAGACCTATGCGATGGCGGCCGCCGCGCTTTTGTCGGTGACCATCGTCCCGGTCCTGATGGGGTGGTTCATTCGCGGCCGCATCAAGCCCGAGCATGCCAACCCGATCAACCGCCTCTTGATTCGCCTCTACCACCCGGTTGTCGACCTGGTGCTTCGCTGGCGTAAAAGCACCCTCCTCGTGGCGCTGCTGCTGGTCCTCTCCATCGTCTACCCTCTGTCGAAGATGGGCTCCGAGTTCATGCCGCCCCTTTACGAGGGGTATCTGCTCTACATGCCGACAACCCTGCCGGGGATCTCGGTGGCCAAGGCCCGCGAACTCCTGCAGCAGACCGACCGCATCATCGCCAGTTTTCCCGAGGTGGAGCGCACCTTCGGCAAGGCGGGAAGGGCCGAAACGGCCACGGACCCTGCGCCCCTTTCCATGCTCGAGACGACCATCATGCTCAAGCCGGAGGAGCAGTGGCGCAAGGTGCATACCGACCGTTTCTTCAGCGGGTGGTCGGACTCCTGGGAATGGGTGAAGAAGCCGCTGCGCTGGGTCTGGCCGGAGTTGAAGCCGATTTCGGTGAGGAAGCTCACAGAGGAGTTCAACAACGCCATCCAGTTTCCGGGCCTGACCAACGCCTGGACCATGCCGATCAAGACCCGCATCGACATGCTTTCGACCGGCATCAAGACGCCGGTGGGGATCAAGGTGATGGGGGACGACCTGGAGACCCTGAGCCGTATCGGCGAAGAGATCGAGGCGCTGGTGCGGACGTTGCCGGGGACCCTGTCGGCCTTTTCCGAGCGGGTCGTCGGCGGCAACTACCTCTATTTCATCGTCGACCGTGCCGCCGCGGCTCGCTACGGCCTCACTGTCGGCGAGGTGCAGGACATTGTCCAGACCGCCATCGGCGGCATGAACGTCACCGAGACCGTCGAGGGGCTCGAGCGCTACCCCGTCAACGTCCGCTATCAACGAGACTACCGCAACGACCTGCCTGCCCTCGAGCGGGTGCTTGTGCCGCTGAAAAACGGCAAGCATATCCCGATTTCCCAGGTGGCCAGCATCGAGCTCAAAAAGGGCCCGCCCGGCATCAAGAGCTAGAACGCACGCCAGACCGCATGGGTCTATGTCGATCTGCGTGGCATCGACGTGGGCACCTACGTCAAGCAGGCCCAGGCCGCCGTCGCCGAAAAGATCGAACTGCCCCAGGGATACAGCATCGTCTGGAGCGGCCAGTTCGAGTACATGGAGGCGGCGAAGAAACGTTTCATGGTCATCATTCCGCTGACGGTACTGATCATTTTCGTTATCATTTACATGAGCACCAAGAGCGTGGTCAAGACCGGCATCGTCCTTCTCGCGGTGCCTTTTTCGCTGGTCGGAGCCTTTTGGTTCCTCTATCTGCTCGACTACAACACCTCGGTGGCGGTCTGGGTCGGGGTGATAGCCCTGGCGGGGCTCGACGCCGAAACCGGGGTGGTGATGCTGCTCTACCTCGACCTCGCCCACAAATTGTGGGGCGACAACGGCCGCATGCTGACCCGGGGCGACCTGGTTCAGGCGATCCACCACGGCGCAGTCAAGCGCATCCGGCCCAAGGTAATGACCATCGCCGTTATCATCGCCGGCCTGCTGCCGATCATGTGGAGTCACGGCACCGGGGCCGATGTCATGAAGCGTATCGCCGCGCCGATGGTCGGCGGGGTGGTCACTAGTGGTATTATGGAATTGATGGTCTACCCGGTGATCTACTATCTCTGGCGCGGGCGCAGGCTCGAGAAGAGCCTGGAACCGACCGCCATTGATGAGTTGACCGAGACCTGAGGTGAAAACTGGCCCGAAACGAAAGAAACCATTTTCGCGGAATGATCCGCCAAACCCCGACAGACAGGAGAACACGATGAAAAAACAATTTTCGATGATTTTGGCAGCCCTGATGGTCCTCTCGTTCCCCCTGGTCGCCTCTGCCATGGACCACAAGGGGCACGAAGGGCATGATCACGGCAAAATGGAAGCGACCGAGCCCATGGGGCACGAAGGGCACGATCACGGCGAAATGGAGCATGACTCAATGGCCATGAAGGGTGACATGATTCCCGTCGGAACCGATACGGTCGACGGGGTCGCCGCCAAGGGGATGCTCAAAGACATCAGCGCCGCCATGGCCAGGATGGGCATGGCGATGACGCATCATTTCATGGTTTTTTTGACCGATGACGCCAGCGGAGACGCCCTCGCTGAAGGCCTGGTGGCGATCAAGGTGACCGGTCCCGACGGAACCACCACCGGGCCCACCAAGCTCATGGGGATGGGGGCAGGCTTTGGTGCCGACCTTGCCCTGAAAGAGGCCGGGGAGTACAACATCGTCGTCGGGACGAAAATGGCCGACGGCAAAAAACGCCAGTTCAGCTTCTCCTATCAAAAGGCCCAATAAACAGACCTTCCGATTACCACAAGCTGAACATGTTGTAGAGAAAGGCCGCGGATAACGCGGCTTTTCTTTTTCAGACCTTCAGCGTTTTCGGGGCCCTTTTCGCTGCCTTCCGTTCCGACCGTCAATGTAGGGTTGCCCCTTCCGAAAAGGGGATCTCCTTTTGCGGAAATGCGAAAATAGAATAATGTTATGCAAAAACGCAAAATGTCTTTCATACAGGAGCCTGTGGGGTGTAAGTGTCTGAATATAGGAAGCTAAGGGGCTGGAGGCCGTTCCACGGATCGAATATAGTTCCACTTCGGGTAGTCGCCTCCGCTCAGTTCTTGCAAATCCGCAAAAAGAAGCTTTTTCATGGGGCCTCGTCCTGGCAACCTCCAGCCGCTCTAAGTCCCCAATAAAACGTCACAAAAAATAAAACGATAAAAAATAAAACATTGGTATGAATGTTGCCACTTTGACGGATAGATTCTGCTTCGTAGAGGAGCGGGGCTACATGATCCTTTTGCACGGGAGGAGAAGGACGATGAAAGTCAAAGTTAACGGCACTCTCATGGCCTTTGATGATTTCGGGTCCGGCCCGGCGGTGATGATGCTGCATGATTTCCCGTTCAATCGGGACATGTGGCGCTGGCAGGCCAAGACCCTTGCCAATGCGGGATACCGGGTGATCGTGCCCGATCTGCCGGGTTTCGGGGAGAGCGGCGCTCCACTCGGCCCGTACACTTTGTCCTCCATGGTCGACGACCTGGTCGGTCTGCTGAAATACCTCGGTATTGGACGGTCGGTCTTCCTCGGCCTGGGGATGGGGGGACACCTGGTCTTCGATCTCCTGAAACGGCATCCGCGAAAAGTGGCTGCTGCCGGGTTCATCGCCACCACGCCCCATGCGGCCTCACAGGAGGAAAGACTCCTCAGGGACGGCCAGTTGGAACTCCTTCGCCAGGAGGGTCCCAAGGCGCTGATCGAGGACATATGGCAGAAGATCGACCGGCAGAATGGCCGGGCCGGAAGCTCGTCCGCGCTTCTGAGTCTTCGAGCCTCCATGGAGGCGGCCGACCCCGTCGGGTTGAGCAGTGCCCTGATCGCGCTGCGCGACCGAAGGGACTTCGCTGATTATGCCGGAAGATTGTTGCTGCCCACCCTCGTTGTCGGAAGGGATGCGGATCAGGCGGGCTTGCGTGATAAAAACCGTCTTCTCAAATCGGTCCCGCCGAAGTGCGAAAAACATTTCTTTTCGGAATCGGGGCAATTTGTTCACCTTGAAAACCCATCGGAATTTCATTCTGTTCTGGTCGGGTTTCTCGACAGTCTCGGAAACTGCCGGCAGCGCCCGGAAGTCCTCTCCAAAGTGGCCTGATTTCAAGGTTCGGACAAAAAGAAGGCCCGTCTTTTTCAAGGCGGGCCTTCTTTTTGTCCAGGATCGATTGAAGCGCACCGGTCCGGCAGGGACTGCCGGATCCGGGGCGGCCGGTCTTTGTAAGAGAGAGTTTTTGGGCTATGCTTCCCCCATGAAAAGGTGCAGCGAAAAAGTACACCCGGCGCCCTGCGGTCAGCTCCTTGTCCTTCGCGCATTCACCCTGAGTCTATGGGTCGGGACCGTCCTCTGGCTTTCTCTGACGTCCGACCCTTTTACGGTCCCCTCGATCCTTTCCTGGGATAAACTCCAGCATGCAAGCGCTTACGCCCTTATGGCCCTCCTGGCCGGAAGGCTGTTCGCCCTGTTCTCCTCCTCGCCGGCAAGGGCCTGGGCCGGCGCCGCCGTCTTTGCGGTACTCTTTGGCGCCGTAGCGGAAATGTTGCAGGGTGTCTTGTCCGCCCGACGACATGCCGACGGATGGGACATCGTGGCCAATAGCGTCGGCGCGGTGATCTGTTCGATCCTTGCTGTCGGTTTTATTCAGTGGCGCCGAAGAAAATGACCTTGATCACTTGGCCTCTTTCTTGGTGATTTCGAGCATCTCGACTTCGAAGGTCAGGTCCCGGCCCGCCAGCGGGTGGTTTGCGTCGAGAGTTGCAGTGTCGTCGGTGACGCCTGCGACCATGACCAGGAATTTGGAGCCGTCCTGGCGCGTCACTTCCAGTTGCGCCCCGACCTTGAGTTCCAGGTCTTCCGGAAGGTCCTTCCGGTCGACTTCCTCGATCAGGTTCTCCTCTTTCTGTCCGTAGCCCAGGTCGCTGGGAATGACGACGGTCTTTTTCTCCCCCATGACCATGCCGATGACGCCCCTGTCGAAACCGGCGATGACCTCTTGCCTGCCGATGATGAAATGAAGGGGTGTCCTTCCCTCGGTGCTGTCGAAAACGGTTCCGTCCGCCAGGGTCCCGGTGTAGTTGACCTTGACCGTATCTCCCTCTGCTGCACAGTACATTCGCGGTGTCCTTCCGGTTGAAGTGAAAAAATGCCTCCTTAGATAACCTGCGTCGTGGGAAAAGTCAACTGCGGCCGGCTATTCCCGTTCCCACCCCGAATGGTTGCCATAAACCCGGGCTTCCCACCCGGCACAAAAGGCCCGGTTGCCATGACAGAAGGGTCTGTTAGTGTCAAGTAAAGGGCCGAACCAGGGGGACGGAATGAACTTCCCGGAGGACTGGAGAATCTATGTCGGTATTATCCTTGCCACGGGGGCGTTCGTCTTTCTCAACAACTTCGCAAAAAATATCATTTCCATCTTTATCCGGGCGACCGTTCAGGATGAAGAGAAACAGAAAATCATTCAAAAACTCAAAACCCATTACGGTTTTTGGCACCATTGGGAACTGACGGACATCGAGATTCATGACATCGACTTCCCAAGCCATTGTTGTGGCGTACCGGAATTGATCATTACCCCGGTTTTTCTGGATGATCTTGTCGAAGGGCAGGAACGGGAAATAAAAGTCTGCAGAAAATGTCTGCACCACTACGAGGTGGAAGAAAAGGCAGGGTTGAGCGAAGCTCCATAGCGCAGCAGCAGTCGGGTCGGAAGGGGGCGCCTGGGACGAAGCTGACACATCCCGCAGTGCCGGTAAAACGTCCGATTGTTCTGTGGCCCGGCCCTCCGGCCCGAATCCGTTTCGTTTCCTCCGCACTCCCCCCGAATTGTCGCGAGGCTCCGGCAAGGGCCGTCCGGTTCACCGGGAACGTTCGGCAGGACCGGGAGACTGTCCCCGAAGACCATTGTTAAGTCTCTGTATTTTCAAGAATCTTGGTCGAATTGTAAAATACCCTACACAGGGAAACCCATTGGGTGTAAAATTGGCAAGTTGAAAAAAACAAACCGGCGTAGATTAACGCCCGGCCTTTCCTCAAAGGACAGGGCCGTATCGGACCTCGGAATGCCCGAGGTCGGGCAATAAGACGTCCCTTTTACCGGAACGGCTTCCGGTCAGGGAGAACCCCGCCGGCATTGCGGATGGAAACCATATGAATATGAAAAAAAATGCTCTTAAAATCCTGCTGTCACTCTTCGTCCTGCTCCTCGGTCTTGGCGCCGCGGGCGCCTTCGGCTTTTCCGGTACCGGCGACTACGAAGACAACCGGGCCAAGTTGCTCAGCTACATTATTCGCCAGAACCTGCTCATGGGTCACTACAGCCACAAGGCGATGGACGACGAGCTTTCCCGGGGCGCTTTTGATCTTTACCTGAAGCAGCTCGATTTCCAGAAGCGTTTCCTTCTCCAGGACGATGTCGCGAAGCTCAAAGGCTACTCAGAGAGTATCGACGACGAACTCAATCGCGCCCAGATTGAACTCCCCAATGTCGCCGCTCTCATCATGAAGGCCAGGATCCCGAAGGTCCAGGCCATGACAAGCGAACTCCTCGACCGGGGATTCAAGTTCGACATCAAGGAGACCCTGGAAACCGACCCCGAGAAACTTTAATTCTGCCGGACCGATGCGGAACTCAAGGAGCGCTGGCGGAAGATCCTCAAATACCAGGTCATGAACCGTTATCTGAATTTGCTCGAAGACGAGCAGCAGGAATCCGAAGTCACCGACGGCGCTGACGATGCAGAGGTGGAAGAATCCCCCGAGGCCCTTCGCATCAAGGCCCGGGAGAAAGTCCGGAAAAGCTTCGAGGACTTTTTCTCACGCCTGCAGAAGGACGAGGGAAAGGACCACGTCGATCGTTACTTCGACGCCGTGGCCAGGGCTTTCGACCCCCACACCAACTACCTCCCTCCGCGGCAGAAAGAGGATTTCGACATCAGCATGAGGGGGTCCCTGGAAGGGATCGGCGCCACCCTTCGGGAGGAGGACGGCTATATCAAGGTCGTGAGCATCATCCCCGGCAGCGCCGCCTCGCGCCAGGGGCAACTCCATGCCGAGGACATCATCGTCATGGTCGCCCAGGGGCAGGAGGAGCCCGTTGACATCACCGACACCCGGCTAAGGGATGCCGTGAGTCTCATCCGGGGGAAAAAAGGAACCGAAGTCAGGCTGACCGTCAAGCATCCCGACGGCACCCGGGCCGTTATTGCCATTGTCAGGGACGTCGTTCAAATCGAGGAAACCTTCGCCAAGGGCCTCACCATCGAAGACGAAGAGACCGGCGAGCGGGTCGGCTATATCAAAATCCCGACCTTCTACCGGGACTTCAGCGGGACCCAGAACGGCGGGACGGGACGCAATGTCACGGACGACGTCCAGGCCGAGTTGAAAAAGATGATGGGAGAGGGAATCGAAGGGCTCATCCTCGACCTGAGAAATAACGGCGGGGGGGCCCTGACCGACGCGGTGTCCATTACCGGACTCTTCATCAAGTCCGGCCCCGTGGTCCAGGTAAAACAGAGCGACGGGAAGATCAAGGTCCTCAAGGACCGCGATCCGACGATCGTCTACGACGGACCCCTCGTCGTCCTTGTCAACAAGTTCAGCGCCTCGGCCTCCGAGATTCTTGCCGGCGCCCTGCAGGATTACGGGCGGGCCGTGGTCATCGGCGGCGAGCACACCCACGGCAAGGGCACCGTCCAGTCCATGATCGACCTGAACCGGAGCGTCCCTTTTCCCAACATGGTCAAGTACAAGCCTCTCGGCGCGATGAAGGTCACCATCCAGAAATTCTACCGGGTCAGCGGGGAGTCGACCCAATACCGGGGCATCGTTCCCGACATCGTGCTGCCCGACACCATGCAGCACGTCAAGAGCGGGGAAAAGTTTCTCGATTTCTCCCTTCCCTGGGATACGGTCGATCCGACCGAATATACCCCGTGGCAGCTGCCGGCTCAGGCCCTCTCAGCGGTCAAGGCGCGCAGCATTGAAAGGGTGAAGGAAAGCGAAGACTTCGTCACTATCGCCAAGGAGGCCGAGGAGGCCAAGGCCCGGCGCGAGAAGACCCTGCAGCCCCTTCAGTTCGAAGAGGTGAAGAAGGAGAGGGAGGAAGTCAAGGCCAAGAGGGCCAAGAAAAATCCCGGCATGCACGGACATGGCGCCGACGAGGGGGACGAAAAGAAGAACGCGGAGCTGAGCGAGCAGGAAAAGCGCGATCAGTGGCTTGCTGATATCCAGGAAGACCCCTACGCCCAGGAAGCCATCTCCGTCCTTGACGACCTCGACAACCTCCTCTCGTCAAAACCCCTGGTAAAAGAGGGGGTTCCCGAGGAGCACAGGGCCGTGGTCAACTAGGTTCCTCTTTCCGGTTCGACGGGGCCGGGCAATGCGCATCAAAAAGGAAAGGCAGCCTCGGGGCTGCCTTTCTTCGTTCAGTCGGTGACCTCCACGATCGCCTCGTAGGCGATGTCCAGGAGGCGCTGGAGGTCCTCCTCGGGGATCGTGAGGGGAGGCATGAAGTAGACGACGTTGCCCAGGGGCCGCAGCAACGCCCCTTTTTTCAGGGCGGCCTGGAAAGCCTGGTAGCCCCGCCGTTCCTGCCAGGGGTAGGGGGTCTTGCCCTTTTTTTCCTGAACCATCTCGACCGCGGCCACCATGCCGCAGCGTCGGACCTCTCCGGCATGGGGCAGGGCCTCGAACCGCTCCCGGTTCGCCTCCAGCAAGTCCATCTTCGGTGTTAATCCCTCCAGAATGTTCTCTTCGTCGAAGATGTTTAGCACCTCCACCGCGACCGCGCAGGCCAGGGGGTTGCCCGAATAGGAATGGGAGTGGATAAACGCCTTCAGGCTCTGGTAGTCGTCGTAGAAGACCTGGTAGATCTCATCGGTGGTGAGAACCGCTGCGAGGGGCATGTACCCCCCGGTGATGCCCTTGGACAGGCACATGATGTCCGGGGCCACCGCGGCGTGTTCGTTGGCGAACATTTTGCCGGTGCGGCCGAATCCGACGGCGATTTCGTCGGCGATGTAATGGACCCCGTAGCGGTCGCACAGGGCCCGAAGCTTGCGCAGGTAGACGGGCGGGAAGATGCGCATTCCCGCCGCGCCCTGGATCAGGGGCTCGATGATGATTCCGGCGATGCGGCCGTGTTCGGCGGCCACAAGACTCTCCATGGCGTCGAAGCATTGGGCGTCGCAACTCTCCCGGCTCTGGCCGTGGGGGCAGCGGAAGCAGTCGGGTCCCTGCACCTGGAACCCCTCCAGGAGCAATGGACGGTACACCTCCCGGTACAGGTCGCACCCGCCGACCGAGAGGGCGCCCACTGTCTCGCCGTGGTAAGCCTCGGTAATAGAGAGAAAGCGTGTTTTCCCGGGTTCGCCCGCCTGTTGCCAGTACTGAAAGCTCATCTTCAGGGCTGCCTCGACTGCGGCGGAACCGTTGTCGGTATAGAAAACTTTCTCCAGCTTTGCGGGTGCCTTCGCGCAGAGCCTGGCGGCCAGTTAAACCCCGGGTTCGTGGGTGAACCCGGCAAAGATGTGGTGGGCGACGCGGGAGGCTTGCTTCTGGAGGGCGCGGTTGAGCCGGGGGTGACTGTGGCCGAAGACGTTCACCCACCACGAACTCACCCCGTCGATGTACCGGTTGCCCTCGGTGTCGATGAGGTAGACGCCCTCTCCCCTGTCGATGGGGATGGGAGGAAGAGATTCATGGTCCTTTTCCTGGGTGCACGGATGCCAGACGTGACGGCGGTCCAGATCGATGATCTCCTTGGTGTCCATGGGCTTCTCCAGGGGAAGGGTTCAGAACCGGTCTCGATCGACTCTCAGTGACCGGCCAGATCGGTCGGCAGGCCGAGGCCTTTGAGCAGCCAGAAGAGGGAGGGGAGGGCGGCGATATGTTTCGCCAGTGCTTCGGCCATCTCCCGTTTCTCCCCGGCGACCCGGGGGAGGACCCCGAGGAGGTCGGCGGAAGCCAGGGCGGCCAGGGCATGAGGGGCGGATTGCTCCGCTTCGTCGGGGCTGTTCGGCATGCCGTTGATGATCATCCCGGCGAGCGGCAGTTCCATGGTGCGGGCCGCAAAGACGGTCAGCAGGGTGTGGTTGATCGTTCCCAGGCCGGGCCGGGCCACGACCAGGAGGGGCAGGCCCAGGTTCCGGGCCAGGTCGGCCATCAGGACCCCGCCGGCGATCGGTACCATGAGTCCGCCGGCTCCTTCGACGATGACGAAATCGTGCCTCCCGGCGAGCGCTTCAAAACGATCCTGCAGAAGGGAGAGGTCGATGGCCGCCCCTTCCCGGGATGCCGCCTCCGAAGGGGCCAGGGGCAGGCGCAGGCGGCAGGGACAGATGGAGTCCGGGGCGTCCCCGCTCTTTGCGGCCCACTGAAGAAGGGTGGCATCCTCTCCGAGGCCGGCCGGTTCGTCCACTCCTGTCTCCACCGGTTTCATCACTCCCACATCGATGCCGAAACCGCGGAGGAAGAGGGCGAGGGCGGCGCTCACGAGGGTCTTTCCGACCCCGGTGTCGGTCCCCGTCACGAAAATACCTTTTTGTGAAAAATCAGTCGGCATCGATTTTCAACTCCCCGTCCTGAAACATCTGAAGGTCGGCCCCGAGATTGCGGCCGCCGGTCGTGAGGTAGTCGCCGACCATCGCTCCGTCGGCCCCGGCGAGAAAGATCCAGGACTGGAAGTCCCGCAGGTTTCTCTCCCTTCCGCCGCAGACGGTGATTTTCCGATCCGGCAACATGTGGCGGAACATGGCGATGATCCGCAGGCAGTCCATGGGGCTCAAAAGTTCTGCCTCTTCAAGGGGCGTGCCCTGGACGGGGTTGAGGAAATTGAGAGGGACCGAGTCGACGTCCAGTTCGCGAATGGTTTCGGCCAGCTCCACTCGCTGCTCCAGGGATTCTCCGAGACCGAAAATGCCCCCGCAGCAGACCTTCATCCCGGCACTCTTTGCGAGGCGCACGGTCAGGACGTCTTCCTCGTAGCCGTGAGTGGAGCAGATCGAGGGGAAGAAGGAACGGGCCGTCTCCAGGTTGTGGTGGTAGGTCGCGCACCCGGCCTCGGCCAATGCGCCGGCGGTCTCTTTGGTCAGGATTCCCAGGCTGGCCGAGGGTTCCAGGGTGGTGGTGGCCCGGATTTGCCTGATCGCCGAGAGGAGTCCCTCCAGTTCCCGACCGGGGGCGATACCGGTGCCGCTGGTGACGATGCCGTAGCAGGTGGCCCCGGAGGCCTCGGCCCGGCGGGCTTCCGCCACAATATCCTTCGCCGTCTTGAGGGGGAAGACCGGGGCGTCGGTGCGGTGGTGGGACGATTGGGCGCAAAACGAGCAGTCCTCCGCGCAGCGTCCCGATTTGGCATTGATAATGGAACAGAGACGGATGCGGTCGGCGGAGTGATTCTCGCGGAGCTGCTGGGCCCCTGCAAGGATCCACCCCAGATCGGCGCCCCGGGCCCGAAGGATCGACAGCGCTTCAGACCGGCTCGGGAGGAGCCCCTCTGCGACCTTTTGAAAAATGTCCCGATATGACCCTTGCATTGATTGACCCTTGTTTGGAAAATGGATGTGGGGGTTGATTATAGAGAGTCGGCGCCGATTGTCAACCCCTGGTCGGGGCCGGGTTGACAATCCCCCTCTTTCCGGAATACCACTTCTGGATGAATAATTTCCATATCGTATTGACAATCGCCTCTCGCAGTGGTAGAACATCATTTCATTTTGAGGAGGGGCGTCACCCATGGTAAAAAAACTGATCGGGAAAAAGCTGAAGGCCACGCGGCTCAAAAATGACATGACCATCCAGGAACTGACGGAAAGCTCCAAGGTCTCGTCGAATATGATCTCGCGAATAGAACGGGGTCTGACCATTCCCTCGGTCGAGATTCTGATGAAACTCGCCGAGGCCTTCGGCATGAGCATCAACTACTTCGTCCAGGAGGCCGAAAAGGGCTCGACGGTCGTCCACACCCGCAAGGGGCATGGCGAGCCGATCTTCTTTTTCGAGGACAAGCACCAGATCACCAGCCTAACTCAAGGTCTGCGGGACCCGAACTTCGCCGTTTTCTACGACACCCTGGAGAGGGACTGCACGAGTGGCGAGGGGGGCATGGTCCACAACGGCGAGGAATTCGCTCTCGTCCTCAGGGGCAGCATGGAATTCGTCATCGAGGGGGAGCGCTACCAGGTCGAAGAGGGGGACTCCATCACTTTCAAAGCGTCCCAGCCTCACAGTTGGCGTAATCGCCACGATGGGCAGACCGTCGTTTTGTGGGTCGTCTCCCCGGCCCCCGAAGTGTCCCACTGAAAAGGGCCCGACGGGCGCCGAAGGGTGAAAGGCCGGTTTCGCGCAGGTCGCCAATTCCAATGGATTACCGGAGAAGGTCATGAAAATAAAGAAAATCGTCGGGAAAAAACTGAAGGACATCCGCCTCAAGAACGACATGACCATCCAAGAACTCGCGGAGAAGTCCAAGGTCTCTTAGAACATGATATCCCGCATCGAGCGGGGATTGACCATCCCTTCGGTCGAAATCCTCATGAAGCTTGCCGGCGTTTTCAACAAGAGCATTAATTACTTCGTGGAGGAAGTCACCACCACCCATGAGGTCGTCTTTACCTCTCCGGGCCATCGCGACAAAACCGTCTATGACGACGAACACAACATGCATACGGAATCGTTCACTTCGGGCCTGCGCGATCCCCAGTTCATGTCCTTTTTCTGCACCGTGCAGAAGGGGGGCACCAGCGGGGTCCAGAACATGTATCATCCCGGAGACGAACTCATCTACGTCCTGGAAGGGCAACTCCGGGTGAATATCGCCGGCGAAACACAGATCCTCAACCCTGGCGACAGCCTGTGCTTCAAGTCCCACCTGCCTCATCGCTGGGACAACGTCGGTGAAGAGGACGCCAAGGTGATCTGGACCCTGTCCCCGTTCACCACCATCTGAGGCCCTTCGGCCCCTTTCCGAAACCGCATCCTCCCCTTTCGAGCCCCCTTCCGACCACGGCATGCCGGTAAAGTCTTCGGTGCGCTTTCTTTGTGACCTCTTGCATTGATTCCGTTTTTCCGTCACCATGGGGACTCTTCGACCCGAAGCGGGGTCTATCCCGACGACCGAAAGGCAGAAACAGAATGAGCATATGGAATAAGATTTTCGGCAAGAGCGATCCCCTGTCCGCCGGGCGGAGGGCACTCCAGCAAAGACGCTGGGCCGACGCCCTTTGCCATGGTGAGAGTATCGACCGGGACACCCTGGCCCCGGAACTTCTTGAGGGGCTCGACAATCTGCTGATCGAGGCTCGCGACGGCCTGGCCGAGCTGAACCTCTCCGAAGGGCAGGCCTGTCTCCGGGCCGGCAATGCGGACCGGGCCGGCGACCATTTCTCCCTGGCCGCCGGGCAGGCCGTCTCTCCGGAACTCAAGGAGAGGGTGGCCGAGTCTCTCGCCGAGCTTGAAAAGGGGATCCCTGAGGCCCCTCTCGCCAAGAAGACGAACGGCGGCAGTTGCGGCACCGGATGCGGTTCAACCTGCTCCCCGGGGGGCGATGACGGCGAGGGAGACGGGGATGCGCCCGAAGACGGCTTGGATGCTGAAACCCGCCTGGAGCTCGTTCTCGCAACTTATCCCCCTGAACTCGCCGATCGCTACCGAAGCAGCGGGGCGGCCCTGAGGGAGGTGTTGCTGCTGGTGCACCAGGGGGCCGAAGACGAAGCCCTGGCCGCCCTCGAAAGGGTCCCTTCCGGGGAACGGTCGGATCTTTTTCATTTCGAACAGGGCGCCCTTCTTGCCAGGCTCGGGAAATCGAAGCAGGGGGTAAAGGCGCTGGAAACCGCCCTCTCGCTCAACCCCTCAAACTTGCTGGCCTTCGAAGCTCTTGTCGGGCTGTTAAGCGCGGCGGGGCAGTTTCGCCTGGTCGAGCAGCGCCTCGAAAAGGCCCTCGCCGACGGGATCGAGCCGGGGTTCTGCCATGCCCGACTGGCTGCCATCCGCAGTCGTAAGGGGGATCTGGACGGCGCCCTGGCGCACGGGCAAAAGGCTCTCCAGTCCGGACATGTCGAGTCGGAGACCGTTTTCCTGACCGCAACCCTTCTGGAGAGACGGGGAGACCTGGACGGGGCCGAAGAGCTGTTGCAGCGCCTCGGCGGAGGAGGGTGCGGCGGCGGAGGAGGAAATCCGCTCCTCGGCGAGTTCTGGCTGCGCCACAACAAGAACCTGGACCAGGCCCTCGAGAGTTTCAAGGGCGCGCTGCGCCAGGAACCCGACAATCCCCGCTGGACCATGAGGATCGGCCAGGCCTACATCGGCCGGGGATGGGTGAAGGAGGGAGTCCCTCTTCTGCAAAAAGCCCTCTCCAGTTCCGACCTGCCCCCGGAGCTGGGTGAGGAGGGCAAGGCCCTCCTGGCCACCTGCGGCAAGGGGAAATGAAGCGGAAGTATTTGATAATTCTCGCTATATCTATTGACAGGGATTTTGCCGCAAAGTATATTTGACTTATCAGACGTGCCGGTCGACATCAGGACGGGCCCAGCCCCGATGCAGGACTCTCGGGGCGCCGGTTCCAAAAAGACTCTTTCCTGGCGCGGGGCGATCGGCAGCAGACAGTTGTTTTCTTCCCGGGAGGCGATATGAACAAGTCGGAACTGGTGGAAGCACTGGCTAACGAGAAGAACCTGACTTACAAGAAGTCAGAGGAAATCGTCAGCATCATTTTCGACGCGATGTCCGAGGAGCTGTCTGTTGGCGGACGCATAGAGATCAGGGGCTTCGGAAGCTTCGTCGTCAAAGACTACAAGGCCTACATGGGGCGCAACCCCAAGACCGGTGAGGTCATCGAGGTCCGTCCCAAAAAACTTCCCTTCTTCAAGGTCGGCAAGGAGCTGCGGGAGAGGGTCAATAAATAGTATGAGCAGACAGTCCGGCGACCGTTTTGAAACCTTCCGGGGCAGCGCCCTGTTGCGCAATCTGGACGAGGGGGAAATCGAAGCCCTCGATGCCATCTGCAGCGAAAAACGGATCGATGAGGGGGCCACCGTCTTCGTCGAGAACATGCCCGGCGAATCCCTCTACATGGTCCGGGAGGGGACCATCAAGGTCTCCAAGATGCTCGCCGAGGGGGAGGAGAGGATTATCATCATCCTCGGCCCGGAGGACGTCTTCGGCGAAATGGCCCTTCTCGACGGCGGCGCCCGCACCGCGACCGCCCGGGTCATCGAGGCGGCCAGCCTGCTCGTTCTGAAGAAAGAAGATTTCGACGCCCTCTGCGAGCGCAACCCCGCTCTCGGCATCAAGCTGATGCGCAACATCGTTCAGGCCCTCAGCCAGCGCATTCGGGAGAATGCCCAGGAATACCGGCACATGCTCCTTCTCGCCCTCGGCGAGGAGGCCTGACCTCCTAAGCCCCACCCTCAGCGTTCCGAATTTTCGCGCCCTATCCCTCCGTACCATCCGGCCCTCTCTCCGGTGCATGCCCCAGCCTCATTCCCCCCGTGGAACGCCCCTCCTTTTTCATTGAAGAAAAGGTGCTGTTTCGATATAGTCACTTCCGTTTTTCAACCGACGTTGTTGGAATCAAGGGGAGTGACTGATGGTCGATATTCTTCTGAACCAGAAACTGATTTTCGGCCTGATGGGCGGCCTCGGCCTCTTTCTNTTCGGCATGAAGATCATGTCCGAGGGTCTGCAGAAGGTGGCCGGAGACAGGATGCGCAAGATCCTTGGGGCCCTCACCGCCAATCGCGTCGTCGGCACCCTCGTCGGCCTCGCGGTCACCGCCATCATCCAGTCCTCCTCCGCCACCACCGTCATGGTCGTCGGCTTCGTCAACGCCGGCCTCATGTCCCTCGTCCAGTCCATCGGGGTCATTCTCGGGGCCAATGTCGGCACGACGGTCACCGCCCAGCTCATCGCCTTCAAAATCACCAAGTTCGCTCTCCCCGCCATCGGCATCGGCGCCGGGTTGAAGCTGTTCGGGCGCGACCGCAAGTGGGTCTACACCGGGGAGATCATTCTCGGGTTCGGCATCCTCTTCTTCGGCCTCTCCACCATGAAGCACGCCTTCGACCCGGTGAAGACCAGCGAGGAGTTCCGCCAGATCTTCACCATGGTCGGCGACAACCATTTGATCGCCGTTCTGATCGGCGCCCTGCTGACGGTCATTGTCCAGAGCAGCAGCGCCACCATCGGAATCACCCTGGCATTGGCCACGAGCGGCCTGCTCTCTTTCGATGCGAGTGTGGCCCTGATCCTTGGGGAGAACATCGGTACGACCATCACCGCCAACCTGGCGGCCATCGGCACCAACCTGGCGGCGCGGCGGACGGCCTTCGCCCACTTTTTATTCAACGCCCTCGGGGTTTCCTACATGCTCCTGCTTTTCCCCTTCTTCATGGACTTTATATCGTCCATCACCCCCGGGGACGCGGACCTGGTGATCCAGACCCAGGCCCAGGCCGAGGCCCTCGGGGGAAGCATTGGGGACAAGCCTTTTATCGCCCGGCATATCGCCAACACCCACACATTGTTCAACATCGTCAACGTCATCATCTTCCTGCCCCTTGTCGGACTCCTCGCCAAACTCTCCACGGCGCTCATCCGCGGAAAAGACGAGGAGATGGAGTTCCATCTCAAGTTCATCGACAACCGCGTCCTGAATACCCCGCCGATCGCTCTCGGACAGGCTCGGGCGGAGACCAAGAGGATGGGGCAGCTGGCTCTCGAGGTCTTTGACGAGTCCCTCCTGTACCTGGAAAAACCGGACGAAAAACGGATCGCCGTCCTGGAGAAGAAAGAGGAGGCCATCGATCTCCTGCAAAAAGAGATCACCGATTTCCTCGTCGCGCTCTCCCAGAAGTCGATCTCCAAGGAGGCGTCGAAGGAGATCGCCTCCCTGATGCACATGGTCAACGACCTCGAGCGCGTCGGGGATCATTGCGAGAATCTCTGGTCCCTCGGTCAGCGCAAAAGAAACCAGAAAATCGTTTTTTCCGATATCGCCGTCGGCGAGATCGGCGAGATCGCGGAACAGACCCGCAAATTCCTCGCCTTCGTCCTTTCCGGACTGGAGCGGGGGGACAAGACAATCCTCGAAAAGGCCCACCACATGGAAGACACGGTGGACAGCATGGAGGAGACCCTCCGCAACAACCATATTTCGCGCCTCAATACGGGCGAGTGCGCGGTCCTGCCTGGTCTCATCTTCATCGACATGCTTCACAACTTCGAAAAAATCGGCGACCACGTCTATAACGTGGCCCAGGCGGTGGTCGGAGACAAATAGGTGCTCGCCGCGATCGACGTCGGAACCAACACCGTGCGCCTTCTCCTGGGGCGCGTGACGAGCGACGGCCTGGTCCCGGTGGAGCATCATCGGGTCATCACCCGGCTCGGAGGAGGCTACTCTCCAGAGGGGAACCTCTCCAGGGAGGCCCTCGATCGTACCCTTCAGGCCCTGGCCGCCTTTGCCGGAAGGGCGAACCGGGCCGGCGTGCGGTGGACGAGGGCCGTCGGAACCGAGGCCCTGCGCCAGGCTCCGAACGGTCCTGCTTTTTGCCGACGGGTGAAGGCTGAGACCGGCCTGTCCCTCGAGATCGTCGACGGGGCCGAGGAGGCCAGGCTCTGCGCCCGCGGCATCCTCGCCGGGCTCTCCCCGAAGCCCGTCCGCTGCATTCTGTTCGACGTCGGCGGGGGCAGCACCGAGATCATGCTCCGGTCCGGCGGAGAACTGGCCTATCGGCGCAGTTACCACGTCGGGGCCGTCCAACTGACCGAGTCCTTTCCCGGCGATTCTGAGCAGCGCATTCACATCGCCGCTGTCCTCCGGCGCATCGGGGCCGACCTGGAACGGGCGGGGTGGGGGGCCGGCGCCCTCGACGGCTTCGCCCTGGTCGGCACCGCCGGCACCGTCACCACCCTCGCGGCGCTCGACCTGGGACTGGCTGAATACGACTGGCGCCGGGTCAACAACCACTTCCTTATCACCTCCGGAATTCGCGACACCCTGGGCCTCCTGGAGGGGCTGCCTCCCGAAGGGCGGGAAGCCCTTGCCGGCATGGAACGGGGAAGGGGGGACCTGATCGTTCCCGGGACGCGCCTGGTGCTCGGGCTGATGGAACTCTTCGGCCGGGAGCGCCTGACGGTGAGCGACTTCGGCCTCTTGGAAGGGATTCTCCTCACCGGCCCGGGGAAAGAGGCCTCTTTCCCCGGGCGAAGCGATTGACAATAATCCGCCCGGTGAGCTATATTCACAGCTCGTATTTCGCCTCTCTGATGAGTACCTTAGAACACTTCTCTTGACCTATTGGGATGTAGCATGAACAAAGCGATTCTCTCTGGAAACGAGGCCATCGCACGGGGGGCCTTCGAGGCCGGGGTGCGGCTCGCCTCGGCTTACCCGGGGACCCCGAGCACCGAAATCCTCGAAAACATTACCCGTTACCCTGAAATCTACTCCTCCTGGGCGCCCAACGAGAAAGTCGCCCTCGAGGTCGCCATCGGCGCCTCCTTCGGCGGGGCCCGCGCCCTGGCGGCCATGAAGCACGTCGGACTCAACGTCGCCGCCGACCCCCTCTTCACCCTCTCCTACATCGGGGTGCGGGGCGGACTCGTCCTCGTCGTCGCCGACGACCCGGAGATGCACTCCTCCCAGGACGAGCAGGACAGCCGCCACTACGCCCGCTTCTCCAAGGTGCCGATGCTCGAGCCGGCCGACAGCGAAGAGGCCCGCGCCTTCACCCGCCTCGCCTTCGAGATCAGCGAGAAGTTCGACACCCCGGTCCTGCTCCGCTCCAACACCCGCATCTCCCACGGCAAGTCGATCGTCTCCCTGGAGGAGCCGGTCACCGGCCTGCCCGAGCCGTGCCTGGAGCGCAATCCCGAGAAGCTCGTCATGCTCCCGGGCAACGCCCGCAAGCGCCACCCCCTCGTGGAGCAGCGCATCGTCGACCTGGAGGAGTGGGCCTGCACCCAGCCCTTCAACCGGATCGATGAGGGGACCTCCGACGTCGGCGTGATCACCTCGGGAATCTCCTATCAGTATGCCCGGGAGATCCTGCCCGAGGCTTCCGTCCTCAAGCTCGGGATGGTCTATCCCCTGCCGAAGAACCTGATCCGCTCCTTCGCGAAGCGTTTCAAGACTCTCTACGTCATCGAGGAACTCGACCCCTTCATCGAGGAGCAGGTCAAGGCGATGGGGATCGCCGTTCAGGGCAAAGAGATCTTCCCGATCTGCGGCGAACTGACCCCCGGCCGGGTCAAGACCGCTTTGACCGGCGAGGAGGCCCCCGTCGCCCATCCCGTCGAGGAGGCCCTGCCCGCAAGGCCCCCCGCCATGTGCCCGGGGTGTTCCCACCGCGGTCTCTTTCACATCCTCAAGAGGCTCGGCGCCTTCGTCACCGGGGACATCGGCTGCTACACCCTCGCCGCGCTGCCGCCGCTCTCGGCGATGGACTCCTGCGTCTGCATGGGGGCCGGCATCAGCAACGCCTCCGGCCTGAACCGGGTCGTGCCCGCCGCCGAGAAGTCGAAGGTTGTCGGCGTCATGGGCGATTCCACCTTTTTGCACACCGGGGTCAACAGCCTGATGGACATGGTTTACAACCGTGTCCCGGCGACGATCGTCATCCTCGACAACAGCGCCACGGCGATGACCGGCCGCCAGGACAACCCCGCCACCGGTTACACCCTCGACGGCGGAGAGACAACTACCGTCGACATCGAGACCCTCTGCCGCGCCCTCGGCGTCAAGGACCTCCAGGTCGTTGACCCCTACGACCTTCCGGCGACCCGCGAAGCGCTCGAAGGGGCCATGGGCAGGGACGAGCCCTCGGTCGTCATCACCCGGCGCATCTGCATGCTCGAGCGCCGCGGCGGCGCTGAAAGGCGTCCGCCCCTGATCGTCGACCCGGAGAAGTGCACCGGCTGCAAAGCCTGCCTGAAGATCGGATGCCCCGCCATCGAATGGACCTCCGAGGAGGGGGGCAAGGGCAAGGCCGTGGTCAACAAACTGCTGTGCGTCGGGTGCGGGGTCTGCGAACAGGTCTGCACTTTCGACGCTTTCGGAGTTTCCCATGACGAATAGCGTGAAAAACATCCTTCTGGCAGGAGTCGGCGGACAGGGAACCCTGCTCGCCAGCGAGGTCCTCTCCGAGGCCCTGATGCTCGCCGGCCACGACGTGAAGAAGAGCGAGATCCACGGCATGAGCCAGCGCGGCGGCAGCGTCACCTCCCACGTGCGCTTCGGCCCCAAGGTCCTCTCCCCCCTCATTCCCGAGGGAGAGGCGGACATCCTGTTCGGCTTCGAGCTTCTCGAAACCTACCGCAACCTGCCTTCGCTGCGGGCCGGCGGAGACGTCGTGGCCAACGACCTGAAGGTCATCCCGGCGACCGTCTCCATGGGCGTCAGCGCCTACCCCGAAGACATTCCCGCCAAGATCGAGGCCGCGGTCCCCGGGGCGAAGATCGTCAACGGCATGGAACTGGCACGCGAGGCCGGCAACCTGAAGACCGCCAACGTCGCCCTGCTCGGGACCCTCTCCCGCTCTCTCGAGCTCGAGGAGGAGACCTGGGTCGAGGCGCTCAACAAGCTGGTGCCGGCCAAGTTCCTCGAGGTGAATCTCAAGGCCTTCACCCTCGGCAGAAGCGTCTGAGACAGGGCGGTTACCGCCCGCGCGTGATTTTGGGCTCTGGCCCTCGAACCTTTCACCTTTATCCCCGAACCTGGTTTTTGAGGTGCCGCCATGATCTGGAATGACGAATTCGAAACCCTGCCCCGGGAGGCCATCGAGTCCCTGCAGCTGAAGCGTCTTCAGCAGACCGTCGAGCGGGTCTGCGCCACGGTTCCGTTCTACCGGGAGAGTTTCCGCAAGGCCGGGGTCGGCCTCGGCACGGTCAAGACCCTTGAAGACCTTCAGCGCCTGCCTTTCACCCTCAAGCAGGACATGCGGGACAATTACCCCTACGGGCTGTTCGCCGTTCCCCTCGAGCAGATCGTCCGCATCCACGCCTCCTCGGGGACGACCGGCAAGCCGACGGTGGTCGGCTACACCCGCCGCGACATCGACAACTGGGCCGAGCTCATGGCCCGCTCCTTCGTCGCCGCCGGGGCCCACAAGGGCGACGTCATTCACAACGCCTACGGCTACGGGCTCTTCACCGGCGGGCTCGGGGCCCACTACGGGGCCGAGAAGCTCGGCGCCTCGGTCATCCCCATGTCCGGGGGCAACACCCTCAAGCAGCTCATGATCATGCAGGACTTCGGCTCCACGGTCCTCACCTGCACCCCGTCCTACAGCCTTTACCTGGCAGAGGTGGCCGCCGAGCAGGGGATCGACTTCAAGGCCCTCAAGCTCAAGGTCGGCATCTTCGGGGCCGAGCCCTGGACCGAGCAGATGCGCAGCGAGATCGAGTCCAAGCTGAACATCAAGGCGATCGACATCTACGGCCTCTCCGAGATCCTCGGACCCGGCGTCGGCATCGAGTGCGTCGAGGCCCAGAACGGCCTGCACATCTGGGAGGACCACTTCATTCCCGAGATCATCGACCCCGACACCGGCGAGGTCCTCCCGGCGGGCGAAAAGGGCGAACTCGTCATCACCACGATCACCAAGGAGGGGATTCCCCTCATCCGCTACCGCACCCGGGACATCACCCGCATCATCACCGAGCCCTGCGTCTGCGGCCGCACCCACGCCCGGCTGGAGCGCATGAGCGGCCGAAGCGACGACATGCTCATCATCCGCGGGGTCAACGTTTTCCCCTCCCAGATCGAGAGCGTCCTCTTCAACATCGAGGGGATCGAGCCCCACTACCAGCTCATCGTCGACCGGGAAGAGAACCTCGACACCCTCGAAGTCCAGGTCGAGGTGGGGGAGGGGACCTTCTCCGACGAAATCAAGGTGCTTCAGCAGCTCTCGGTGCAGATCCAGGACGAGATCAAGGACCTGCTCGGGGTCACCTGCAAGGCGCGCCTCGTCGAGCCGAAGACCATCGCCCGCAGCGAAGGCAAGGCCAGGCTGGTGATCGACAAGCGCGAGAAAAACTAAAATAAAGGAGGGGGGATCCATGAAAGTCGAGCAGATTTCCATTTTCATCGAAAACAAGTCGGGCCGCCTGGCCGAGGTTTCCCGGGTGCTCGGGGAGGCGGGGGTCAATATCCGCGCCCTGTCCCTGGCCGACACCTCCGATTTCGGCATCCTGCGCCTCATCGTCGACAAGACCGACCAGGCCAAGGCCGCCCTCAAGGAGCACAGCTTCACCGTCAACAAGACCGAGGTGGTGGCCGTCGAGGTTCCGGACCGGCCCCTCGGGCTCTGCGGCATCCTCCGGGTCCTCGACGCGGGACAGGTAAACGTCGAGTACATGTACGCTTTTGTCGAGCGCTGCGGGGAGAACGCGGTCATCATCTTCCGCTTCGACAACCCCGAGGAGGCGATCAAGGTCCTCACCGCCAACGGCATCACCGTCCTCGAAGGGGAGCGGGTCTACCAGATGTAGCCACGATCACCCTTGCCCCAAACCTGCTGCGATATTCGGAACTTAGATGAACAAGTCGAGAAACGTCATTAACTCCGAGGTCGGTCCCATGCGTATCTGGGACCCCGTCAACGAATGCCTCTCCCGGGATGAGCTGGAGATGCTCCAGCTGACCCGGCTGCGCTCCACCCTGGAGCGGGTCTGCCGGGCCGTCCCCTGCTACCAGGAGAAATTCCGGGATCTCGGCATCGAGCACGGCGACGTGAGCACCCTGCAGGACCTGGCCAAGCTCCCCTTCACCACCAAGGAGGATTTGCGCCTGGGCTACCCCTACGGCATGTTCGCCGTCCCCCTGCGGGAGGTCGTGCGCATCCACTCGTCCTCCGGGACGACGGGCAAGCCGACGGTCGTCGGCTACACCCGCGCCGACCTCAACAGCTGGACCGAGCTCGCCGCCCGCTTTATGACCGCCGCCGGGGTCACCGACGAGGACATCGTCCACGTCGCCTTCGGCTACGGCCTCTTCACCGGGGCCTTCGGCCTGCACTACGGGGCCGAGCGCATCGGCGCCTCGGTCATCCCCATGTCGAGCGGCAACACCGACAAGCAGCTGATGATCATGCAGGACTACCGCTCCACCGCCCTCGTCAGCACCCCCTCCTACGCCCTGACCATGGCCGACCGCATGGAAAAGGTCGGCATCGACCCGGCCGGGCTCGCCCTGCGGGTCGGGCTGTTCGGCGCCGAGCCCTGGAGCGAACAGATGCGCCGGGAGATCGAGGAGCGCCTCGGCATCGTCGCCACCGACAACTACGGCCTCTCCGAGGTCATGGGCCCGGGGATCGCCGGCGAGTGCCTGCACCGCCGCGGCATGCACATCTTCGAGGACCAGTTCATCGCCGAGATCATCGACCCGGACAGCGGCGAAGTCCTGCCCCCGGGCTCGGTGGGCGAGCTCGTCCTGACCACCATCAACAAAGAAGCCTTCCCGATGATTCGCTACCGCACCCGGGACATCACCCGGCTGCACTACGAGCCGTGCGACTGCGGTCGCACCCACGTGCGCATGGAGAAGACCATGGGCCGCAGCGACGACATGCTGATCATCAAGGGGGTCAACGTCTTCCCGACCCAGATCGAAGAGGTCCTCTTCCAGGTCGAGGGGTGCGAACCCCACTACCAGCTCGTCGTCGAGCGGGAGGGGAGTTCCGACACCCTCGAGGTCCAGGTGGAGGTCAACGAGCGGATCTTCTTCGACGAGATGAAGAAGCAGCGCGCCTTCGTCGACATGCTCCAGAAGCGGCTGGTGTCGACCCTCGGCGTCGGAGCCAAGGTCAAGCTCGTCGAGCCGTCCTCCATGCCTCGCCACGAGGGCAAGGCCCAGCGGGTGATCGACCGCAGGAATCTTTAGCCCACTCCTAACGGGCGAATCTCATTCAACTTTTCAGTTCGCACAAAGGCGCATGCGAGGGCACTTTTCCCTTGACAACAAAAGGCAAATACACCATAATCCCGATTCGTTGATTGACGGGGCGTAGCGCAGCCTGGTAGCGCACCTGCATGGGGTGCAGGGGGTCGGAGGTTCAAATCCTCTCGCCCCGACCAACGGAGAAAGAGGAAGGTGTTTACGCACCTTCCTCTTTTTTTTTGTCCGAGTTCCAGGCCGAGAAGTCACTTGAAGTTTTTCGCCGCAGTCCTGCTGCTCATTCTTTGCGGATGCTCCGCAGCGCCTTCCTTGCCCCCCGCTCCCGAATCGGGGAAGATCGGTCGCGATTCGCTTTACCGCACGGTCGTCGCTCTCGCCGCCGAAGGCGGGAACCTGGGCCGATTCCGCGCGCTCCAGGGGCGCATCGACGAACTCGGCCTGACCCACCTGGCCCGCACCGAGCCGATCGACTGGTTCAGCCTCCAGAATAACCTGCTGATCGAAGTCCCCGGCACCACTCCCCGGATCGTCTACCTCACCGCCCATTACGACAAGACCGACGCAAATCCCCTCAAGTTCCTCAGCCTCCTTCTCAACGGGGCCCTGGACGAATTCATCTCCTGGTCCTTCCTCTCGCAAGGGGCCATCGACAACGCCACCGGGGTGGCCGTCGCCCTCGAGCTCGCCGCCGCCCTGAGCGAGTCGCCGCCGGGGCCGTTCACCTACCGGATTCTCTTCCCCGGGGCCGAGGAGTCGGGCATGCGCGGCAGCCGCGCCCACGTGGCGCGCCTATCGAAACAGGAGAAAGAGCGCATCCTCATCGCCGTCAACATCGACAGCGTCGGCGTCGCCTTCTCCCCCAACTGCGTCACCACGGGAATCTCCGACGAGGAGCTGGTCGAGCAGGTCGGCACGCTCGCCGACAGCCTCGGGGTCTATCTCGGGCAGGAGCCGTTTTCTCCCGGGCTCTCCTCGGACTACGTCCCCTTCCAGAGCGCGAGCTTCTCCGAAGATTTACTCCTCGGCCTCGAGACCAACCTTGTCGGCGGCCTGCTCCCCCAGAGGAGCTGGTTCACCTCCTCGCACGAGTTGCCGGTGCTCAATTTCAGCGCCTGCAACCTCTTCGACGGCAAAGACTACCTCGCCTACGTCCTTCATGTCCCCTTCGGCCGCCTGCACGGCCCCCGCGACAACCTGCAACAGGTCGATCTCGCCCGCCTCCACGAGCAGTTCAATATCGGTTATTTCCTTCTGCGCAGCTGGGAGGAAGACCCTTCCCTGATCGACTCTTCCCGTTATTAGGTTTTCAGTTTTTTGTTGATGTCGTTCCGAGCCCCGCAGGATCGTTCCGCCGGGGCTGTTCTTGTTTCTCGCAAAGGGGGCCTGCCGCTAGGGGCTACGAACCCGAGGCCAAGGGCGCCTCACGCCCGTTCGCGTTGCTCACTTAAGGCCGCTAAGGTCGCAAAGGGGAGGGCAGAAAGCATTATTTTCTTGGAAAGATGTCTTCATTGTTGGAGAATGCCAATCAATGGAGAATGATATGGGTAAAGAGAATCATATTTCACGACTGGTCATGGATGCGGCGTTTCATGTCCATAGTGCTTTGGGGCCGGGTCTTTTGGAATCGGTCTATGAGAATGTTCTGGCCTATGAACTTGCCAGGAGAGAGATTCGGGTTGAGCGGCAGGTGCCGGTCGCCGTTACCTACGAGGGCAAGACCTTTGATGAGGGATTCCGGGCCGATCTGGTTGTGGCGGATTCTCTGATTGTGGAATTGAAGTCGGTGGAAAAAGTGATTCCCGTTCACAAAAAACAGCTCCTGACCTACCTAAGACTGTCAGGCAAAAAACTCGGCTTGCTTATCAACTTCGGCGAATCGCGCCTGAAGGACGGTATATTTCGCGTGGTCAACGGCCTGTGATATCCTATGCCAGATTTCAAAGGGTTTTCCCCAGGTCTGCCTTCGCGCCCTTTGCGGCCATAAGTGAGCAAAGCTAACGGGCGTGAGACAAGCCTTTCGCCTTGGAATTCTTTCCCCGTTGCGTGAGGACACAATGGCCCACCAGACCGCCCGCGACTCCTACGCCCGCCTCACCGAGCGGCTCAACCGCTTTCCCCAGGGCGCGCCCCCCTCCGAGA
>NZ_PKUB01000006.1 GCF_002868845.1 Desulfuromonas sp. | reverse complement strand
ACTCAAGAACGTGGTCTACCAGGCCAAGCTCGGCACCAGTTTTGAGAAGGTCGAGCGTTTCCGCACCCTGGCCCTCGGCTTGGCCCGCCAGTTCGAGCCGGGGGCCGAGTCCCTCACCGAGCGGGCTGCGCTCTTGGCCAAGTGCGACCTGGAGACCGGAATGGTCTACGAATTCCCCGAACTGCAGGGGATCATGGGGCGGGAGTACGCCACCATGGAGGGGGAAGACCCTCGGGTCGCAAAGGCGATCTTTGAACATTACCTGCCCGTCGAGGCCGGCGGCCAGCTTCCTTCCGACAACGTCGGCGCTTTCGTCTCCATCGCCGACAAGGTCGACACGATCTGCGGCTGCTTCGGCGTCGGCCTTATCCCTACCGGCTCGGCCGACCCCTACGCTCTGCGGCGCAGCGCCATCGGCGTCTTGTCGATCATTCTGGAGCGCGGCTTCCGCTTCTCCCTGCCCCAACTGGTGGGGGACGCGGTGGAACTGCTCGCCGAGAAGCTGACCCGCCCGGCCGAGGAGGTGAAGGCCGACGTGATCGAGTTTATCCGCCTGCGCTTCTTCAACATGCTCACCGCTCAGGGCCATCCCCAGGATGCGGTCGACGCGGTGCTCTCCGCATCTTTCGACGATCCCCTCGATGCCCAGGAGAGGGTCGCCGCCCTGGCCGACCTGAAGGGCCGCGAGGACTTCGAACCTCTGGCGGTCGCCTTCAAGCGGGTGGTGAACATCATCAAGGGAGGGGTGGAGGTTCCGGTGCGCTCCGATCTTTTCGAGGCCGATTGCGAGAGGGCCCTCTGGACGGCCCTCGAGAAGGTCGGTGCCGAGGTGGCCGGCAGCGTCGGCAAGGGCGACTACGAAAGCGCCCTGCGCACCATCGCCACGTTGCGCGGCCCGGTCGATGACTTCTTCGAAGGGGTCATGGTCATGGCCAAGGACGAGGCCTTGCGAACCAACCGGCTGGCCATGCTGACGACAGTGGCCCGCCTCTTCGAAGGGATTGCCGATTTTGCCAAGATAGCCGCTTAGATCTCTAAGCGGCTTTTTTATTTTAGCTAAATATATAGCGGCCAGGAAGAAGGAAAATTTAGTTTCGCTAACCTTGGAGGAGGAGAATCAGATGGCGACGAAGTACGTGTATTTCTTCGGCGATGGGAAAGCCGAAGGCAAAGGGGACATGAAGAACCTGCTCGGTGGCAAGGGCGCCAACCTCGCGGAGATGACCTCTATCGGCCTGCCGGTCCCGGCCGGCTTCACCCTGACCACCGATGTCTGCACCGAGTTCTACAAGAACGACCGCCAGTATCCGGCGGAACTCAAGGGCCAGGTCGACGAGAAGCTGCGCCAGGTCGAGAAGCTGATGGGCAAGAAGTTCGGGGATTCCAAGAACCCCCTGCTGGTTTCGGTCCGTTCCGGCGCCCGCGCCTCCATGCCCGGCATGATGGACACGGTCCTCAACCTGGGGCTCAACGACAAGACCGTCCAGGGCATCATCGAGCAGAGCGGCGACCTGCGCTTCGCCTACGACTCCTACCGCCGCTTTATCCAGATGTACAGCAACGTCGTGCTCGAAATGGACGGCGACATTCTCGAACACATCCTCGAGCAGATGAAGGAGAGCCGCGGCGTCGAAGAAGACACCAAGTTGACCGCCGAAGACCTGAAGGAACTGGTCACCCTGTTCAAGACCAAGGTCAAGGAGGAGATCGGCAGGGAGTTCCCGGACGATCCCCAGGAACAGCTCTGGGGCGCCATCGGCGCGGTCTTCGGCTCCTGGATGAATCCCCGCGCCATCACCTACCGCAAGCTCAACGGCATCCCCGCCGAGTGGGGCACCGCGGTCAACGTTCAGTCGATGGTCTACGGCAACATGGGCGACGACTGCGCCACCGGCGTGGCCTTCACCCGCAACCCCTCCACCGGTGAGAACGTCTTCTTCGGCGAGTTCCTGATCAACGCCCAGGGCGAGGACGTGGTCGCCGGCATCCGCACCCCCCAGCCGATCAACAAGGCCGGCGGCGACGGCACCCTTCCCTCCATGGAAGAGGTCATGCCCGAGTGCTATGGCCAGCTGATGAAGATCCAGCAGATCCTCGAGAAGCACTACCGCGACATGCAGGACATCGAGTTCACCATCGAGAAGGACAAGCTCTACATGCTCCAGACCCGCGGCGGCAAGCGCACCGCCAAGGCTGCGGTGAAGATCGCCGTCGACATGGTCAAGGAGGGCCTGATCAGCGAGAAGGAAGGGGTGCTGCGTGTTGAGCCGGAGCAGCTCGACCAGCTGCTGCATCCCTCTCTCGACCCGAAGGCGGCCAAGGACGTCATCGCCAAGGGCCTGCCCGCCTCCCCCGGAGCGGCGAGCGGCGAGGTGGTCTTCTCCGCCGACGAGGCGGAAGAGGCGGCCAAAATCGGCCTCAAGGTGATCCTGGTCCGCGTCGAGACGAGCCCCGAGGACATCCACGGCATGCACGCCGCCCAGGGGATCCTCACCGCCCGAGGCGGCATGACCTCCCACGCGGCGGTCGTCGCCCGCGGCATGGGCAAGTGCTGCGTGGCCGGTTGCGGCGACATCAAGGTCGATTACAAGACCCAGCAGTTCACCGCCAAGGGCAATGTGATCAAGAAGGGCGACGTCATCACCCTCGACGGTTCCACCGGGGAGGTCATGAAGGGCGAGGTGCCGACGGTTCAGCCTGAACTGACCGGGGAGTTCGGCATCCTCATGGGATGGGTCGACAAGTACCGCCGCCTGCGGGTGCGCACCAACGCCGACACGCCCCACGATGCCAAGGTCGCCCGCGACTTCGGCGCCGAGGGGATCGGCCTGTGCCGCACCGAGCACATGTTCTTCGAGGCCGACCGCATCATGGCGGTGCGCGAGATGATCCTCGCCGAGGACCTCGAGGGGCGCAAGCGGGCCCTGTCGAAGATCCTGCCCATGCAGAAGGGCGACTTCCTCGGCCTGTTCCGCGAGATGAAGGGTCTTCCGGTCACCATCCGCCTGCTCGACCCGCCGCTGCACGAGTTCCTTCCCCAGAGCGACGAGGACATCGAGGAGTTGGCCGGGGTGATGAACGTCACCGCCGCCACCCTCAAGCACAAGGTCGAGTTCCTTCACGAGTTCAACCCCATGCTCGGCCACCGCGGCTGCCGTCTCGGCGTGACCTTCCCCGAGATCTACGACATGCAGGTGCAGGCGATCATGGAGGCCGCCTGCGAACTCGTCAAGGACGAGGGGTATCAGATCGTCCCCGAGATCATGATCCCGCTGGTCAGCGAGGTCAGGGAACTGGCGATACTGCGGGCCAACGCGGTGCGCATCGCCGACGAGGTCGTCGGCCGCTACGGGGTGGAAGTCGAGTACCTGATCGGCACCATGATCGAGCTGCCCCGCGCGGCGCTGACAGCCGACGCCATTGCCGAGGAGGCGGAGTTCTTCTCCTTCGGCACCAACGACCTGACCCAGACCACCTACGGGTTGTCCCGGGACGACGCCGGCAAGTTTCTCCCCTTCTACGTCGAGCGCGAGATCTTCCCCAACGACCCCTTCGTCGCCATCGATCAGGCCGGCGTCGGCCAGCTGGTGAAGGTGGGCTGCGACAAGGGACGCGCCACCCGCCCGAACATCAAGCTCGGCATCTGCGGCGAGCACGGCGGCGAGCCCTCCTCGGTCATCTTCTGCCACCAGATCGGCCTCGACTACGTCTCCTGCTCCCCCTTCCGGGTGCCCATCGCCCGGCTGGCCGCCGCTCACGCGGTGCTGCTCGAGGAACAGTAGGGAAAAACGGATGCACGTTCATATTTAAAGCAAAAACGAAAGCCCCCGGGTCTCCGGGGGCTTTCGTTTTTGAGGTTGTTGGGGCGTCTGAAGATCGGGCCGGAAGTGACAAAGGTCTGAGGTGAGGCAGGAGCGGTAGAGAGCGTGGGAGAGGAGTTCTCTTTGTTTGACTTTCCCCTTTTCATGCGAATCTTTAAAATTGCCCTGAGATAGTTATCGCTTGACAGTTTGCCACGAAATGAAGAGGTAGTCATGCCGCCCCTGCCTGAAGTAAAGATGGAGTTGTCGAAGCTTCCTGCCAACCCAGCAGGTTGTGTTTTTGGAGACAATTAAACTTAACCGAGTAGGTATTAGCGGGTAGACATGCTGTCCATTTCTGAAAACTCTTATCATGTTTTGGCAAAACCAACAGGAAGCATGTGCAATTTGGGCTGCCAGTATTGTTTTTTCTTGGAGAAAGAGCATCTTTATCCGGGGAGTCAGTTTCGCATGCCTGACGACCTGCTTGAAACATACCTTCGACAATTATTGGAATCTCAAAAAACCCCTGAAGTGGTCGTTGGGTGGCAAGGGGGTGAACCGACGCTGATGGGACTGGAGTTTTTTCAACGCTCCGTCGCACTTGTCGAAAAATTCAAAAAACCTTCCCAGCATGTCACCTACACTTTGCAAACAAACGCAACGCTATTGGACGATGACTGGTGTCGTTTTTTTTCGCAGCACAACTTTCTCATCGGTTTGAGTGTTGATGGTCCGCAAAATATGCATGATGCCTATCGTGTGGATAAACATGGGCGGGGTACCTTTGCGCGAGTGCTGAGAGGGTGGCAATTCCTCCAGAAACATCAAGTGGATTTCAACGTTTTGTGCACCATTCACGCCGGCAACGAAAATAACCCACTGGAGGTTTATCGTTTTCTAAGAGACGACCTGAAAGCTGAATATATTCAATTCATCCCGATTGTTGAGCAGAAAGAAAGGGATGAGCTGCCACGAACACAAGACCGAACTGATGTGACGGATTTTTCAGTCAGATCGAAGCAGTTCGGACGCTTCCTGATTGCCATATTCGACGAGTGGGCGCGCCATGATGTCGGTAAAATGTTTGTCCAGCATTTTGACGCCGCGCTGGCCAATTGGCTCGGGATGCCGCCAGTTCTTTGCATCTTCTCAAAGGACTGCGGCCATGCTCTTGCACTTGAGCATAACGGTGATTTATATTCCTGCGATCATTTTGTTGAACCCGACCACAGGTTGGGAAATATTCGTGAGACGCCAATGGTTGAATTGGTGGGTTCAGAAAACCAACGCCTGTTCGGGCAGTTTAAATCGGAATCGCTGCCGCAGTATTGTCGGAAATGTGCGGTGCGGTTTGCCTGTCATGGAGGGTGTCCAAAGAATAGATTCATCAAGACTCCTGCTGGTCAACCGGGACTGAACTATCTCTGCGCGGGATACAGAACGTTTTTTTCTCATATTAACCGAACCATGGGGTTAATGGCTGATTTGTTGCGAAAAGGGCGGTATGCGGACGAGGTGATGAGTATTTTAGCGATGGAAGAAAAGCCAAAGAGCGCTCTCGATGCTTTTGGCAGCTAAAGATTCTCACATGCATGAGAATATATATTGCGCCGTGCTTCGTTGTCCTTTGTGGATGCAGAATATATCGGTAGTGGAGTGGCCATGCAGTGGAGGACAGATGGGGCGAAACTTTTCAATGACCCTATTTAGAGGAGTGTGATGAGAAAAACATTTTGGCTGCGATTCCTGCCGTTGATAATCAAGGTAGGTCTGGGAGGGGTACTGACCGCAGGGCTCTGGGGTTGCGTTGGCTCGAAGCCGTCGTCTGCGACTTCGAATCTTCGTCCTAACATCATTGTGGTGTTTACGGATGACCAGGGTTATGCCGATCTGGGCTGCCAGGGCGTTTTGGATGACATTCGTACGCCGAATCTGGATCGTTTTGCGGCCGAAGGCGTGCGGATGACAGCTGGATACGTTACCGCCCCCCAGTGTTCCCCCTCGCGGGCAGGTCTATTGACAGGCCGGTATCAGCAGCGTTTCGGATTCGATGATATTGCAGATGGCCCGCTACCGCTGGACCAGATGACATTGGCCGATCGGATGACAGTGGGAGGATACGCGACGGGCATGGTGGGCAAGTGGCACCTGGAGCCGAATCCAGGGACATTGGCTTGGAATGCTATTTATCTTCCTGACGGTGCTGACCCAAGGAGGGTGCCGGCGAAATTTGTTCGGCCGTTCCTGCCGGATCATCGTGGTTTCAAGGAAATCTTTTTCGGATCCATGACTCGATACTTGGCCACCTATACCCTGGACGGCGAGGACCAACCCGATGGGCGGAAAAAATGGGTCGATATTGACCGGTTCCGTGTCGACGTGCAGACCGAAGCGGCCCTGGCATTCATTGATCGGCACTTCGGCGAGCCATTTTTTCTCTATGTCGCTTACTACGCGCCGCACGTTCCGCTTGAGGCGACGGAGGATTATCTCGATCGTTTCCCTGGCGAGATGCCCGAACGGCGGCGGCATGCTTTGGCGATGCTCTCCGCCATCGATGATGGTGTGGGGGGAATCCTGGACCGTCTTGAAGACTACGGGATTTCCGAAAACACCCTGATCTTTTTTATCAGTGACAACGGAGCTCCTCTCTGGATCGACAAAGAGGATCTGCCACTCCACATGAATGGTTGGGACGGATCGGTAAATCTCCCGTTGAACGGTGAAAAGGGTATGCTCCTCGAAGGAGGAGTCCGCGTCCCCTATCTTTTGCGTTGGCCGGCTGAGATTCCCGGTCGGCAGATTGTGGACAAACCGGCCAGTACATTGGACGTTGCGCCGACCGTTCTCGCTGCCGCGGGCCTGCCGCCAGTATCCGAGATGGACGGAGTAGATCTTCTGCCACTGTTGAACGGGGAGGCACCTTGGCCGGACCGCCCCCTGTTCTGGCGGTTTTGGAACCAGGCAGCGGTTCGTCACGGGCCTTGGAAATACCTGCACCTTGCCGATGGTGGTCGGTTTTTGTTCGATTTGCGTAGCGACCCCGCCGAGACCGTAAATGTTCTTAAACAACAGCCGGACGTCGCCGCCGCTCTGGCGACAGAGCTTGAGGCCTGGTCCAGCCAACTCAAGCCAGCCGGATTGCCCGATGACGGCAAATTAAACGATCAGGAGAGCAGGTGGTTTGGGCATTACCTTCAATGGGCACAGTAATGTCTAGTCCTCGCTGTGGACAGGGGGGGAGTTAGTGCTCCCTGCCGAACAACGCGAAACGCCCCCGGGATGACTTCCCGGGGGCGTTTCGCTTCTTCTGGCGAGGGGAGGAAGAGTCACGACCAGTTGGTGGCCGCTCCGTCCGGGGTTTTGTAGATCCCGTCGTATTCCTCCTTGATCTGGTCCCGGATCTCCCGCAGGGAGGGTTCCGCTCTTCTCCAGGCCAGGTCGAGGGCGGCGAGGGTTGGCGGCTTCACCTTATCCGTCTTTTTTTCCTTCTCCACATTCTTCTCGGGGGGGCGGACCTCTCCCAGGGCCTCGGCCAGGTCCTTCAGGGTTTCGGCCCGGGCCTGGATCAGGTCGGTGGTGGCGGTCTCCAGGTGGATGGAGTGGCGGGCGAAGTATTCGAGAAAGAGGAAGATTTCCCGCGAGATGGCATTGAACCTCTGCCTCGCTTCCTCGGGGGTTTCCCCCGTCGGGGCGGAGTTCCCCTTCTTCAGGATGCCGAAGGTCGTGTTGAAGAGGTGGACGATCCTCTCGGAGCGCGTCTCCACCATGGTCCGGTAGAGGTGGTCCTGTTGGTTGAGGGAACTCTTGTACGCCCTGATCGCCGTTTGCAGTTCCTCGTTGAGCACCTTCCGAAAATAATCGATCCTCTTGTTGAGGCTTGTCTGCAGAATGTAGCGTTCGAAAAGGGCGGTCAAAACTAGGACGACCACCAGGCAGGTACTCCCGACAATGGAAAAAATAACGTAATCCCGCACGTTCATGTAAGCCCACCTCGCTTGAAAAGTATGGTCATCTCTGAATCGTTGTTGTTGCGCCCCGTCGGGCGTTCATGAACACCTCTGACCGTGCCGTGTCCGCCGGTAATTGATCGCCCGATTGCCCCTGGTTTGACCGACCTCTTTCACAAGGGGGGGCCGGAAGGGAGAAGAGCGTAAAAGAATGCAGGGCTGCCGGGTTGCACGATGCATGGAAGGGGACTGAGGAGAGATCGCAACCCTGCTGCCATGTCCCTTTTCGGGGATTTAGGCCAGAGGCTTTGCGCCCCACCCTTTCGAGTGGTTTGCCACGCGGGAAATATAGCAATATCAAACGGCCGAGTTCAAGGAGAATGAGGGGAGGCGGCCGCTTTTTGATTCCCTGGCGGCGCAAAACGTGATAATTCCATAGCGCATGTGAACCGATGGTTGACCTGTGCCTTTCCGATGTTTCCGGCGCGGTTTTCAGGAACGGAAGGGCATTGTCTCCGGAAAGGCGGGCGATGGCTGAATTGGCTCCGGATTTATTCAAGCAGATGCTCGATAACCTCGCCGAGGGGGTTTACTACGTCGATACAGAACGTAGACTCCTTTACTGGAACCGGGCGGCCGAAAAAATTAGTGGTTACAGCGTCGGGGAAATCCTTCACAAGCAATGTTTCCACAACATTCTCGACCATGTCGACGGACGGAACCTCCACCTCTGCAAGAGCAGCTGTCCTCTGACTGACTGCCTGGAGAGCGGCCGGGGCGTCGAGAAGCGGGTCTTTCTCCGCCACAAGGAGGGTCACCGCGTGCCGGTGGCCGTCAAGGTGGCGCCGATTCGGGACGGGGCCGGAGTGATTGCCGGGGCCGTGGAGATCTTCTCTGACGCCACGGCCACTTTGCAGGTGGAGGAGCTCAACGACAGCCTGCAGAAGATGCTGCGCATCGACCCGCTGACCCAGGTCGCCAACCGCCGCGCCCTTCTCGAGGCCCTGCAGAGGGAGAAGGAGCGCTATGATCGCTACGGAACGGCCTTTTCGGTGATTTTCGCCGACATCGACCATTTCAAGCGGATCAACGACGTTCAGGGGCATCTCGCCGGGGACAGGGCCCTGCGCTGGTTCGCGGGGCAACTGCGGTCCGGGGTGCGCAGGACCGACCTGGTCGGCCGCTACGGCGGCGAGGAGTTCGTCGTCCTGCTCCCTGAAACCGAGGCCCCGTCGGCGCTGTGCACCGCTGATTTGCTGCGCCAGGGAGTCGCCGGGGGAACTTGCGCCGAAGCGGACGGGACCGTTACCGCCTGCTTCGGGGTCGCTGCGATTCGCCCGGGGGACAGCGTCGATGACCTGCTGCAGAGGGCCGATGCCGCCATGTATCGGTCCAAGCAGGAAGGGCGCAACCGGGTCAGCCTGGAAGCTTGAGTTTCCGGTGATCCTGTGTTGACGCCTGTTGCCGATTATAGTTTCGAAGACTACTAGGGAGAAAACCATGGAAATCGTCGTGCTCGACGGCCATACCCTCAACCCGGGGGACTTGAGCTGGGAAAGCCTGGAGGAGTTGGGCCGTCTGACCGTATATCCCCGCACCGCCCCGAACCAGGTGCGGGAAAGGGCCAATGGGGCGCAGATGCTCCTGACCAACAAGGTGATCCTCGATCGGGAGCTGATCCTCGAGCTGCCCGATCTCAAGTACATCGGGGTTCTCGCCACGGGGGTCAACGTGGTGGATGTCGAGGCCGCCCGCCAGCGGGGCATCCCGGTCACAAACGTCCCCGGCTACAGCACCCCCTCTGTGGCCCAAACGGTCTTCGCCCTCCTTCTCGAACTGGCTCAGCACGTCGCTCACCATGGTCACCTGGTCCGCTTGGGCCACTGGTGTGAAGCGGAGGATTTTTCCTTCTGGGATCGGCCCCTGGTTGAGCTGAGCGGGCTGACCATGGGGATCGTCGGTTTCGGCCGGATCGGCCAGAGGGTGGCCCGGATCGCCTCTTCCTTCGGCATGACGGTGCTGGTACATACTTCCCATCCGGAGAAGCGCCGGGACGCCGGCCTTGGGGAGGAGGTTCGTTTTGTGCCCCTGGAGGAGCTGCTGGGGACCAGCGACGTCGTCTCCCTTCATTGTCCGCTGACGCCCCAGACCGAGAGGATGATCGACAGCGAGCGGATCGCCCTGATGAAAAAGAGCGCTTTTCTGATCAACACCGGGCGCGGCCCCCTGATCGACGAGGCGGACCTGGCCGAGGCTCTCAAGGCGGGGCGGCTGGCCGGGGCTGGTCTCGACGTGTTGAGCCAGGAGCCGCCGCCGAGAGAAAACCCCCTGTTGGCCCTTACAAACTGCTTCATCACCCCCCACCAGGCCTGGGCGACGAAGGCTTCCCGGCAGCGCCTGATGGCCGAGGTGGCGGCCAACGTCAAGGCCTTCCAGGAAGGTGCTCCCCGAAACGTGGTGAATCCTACGGACTGAGTCCTGCCGGAGGGGGAGGGGGGGATGGATTTCCCGCGGTTGCACGACTGGGATCTGAACTGCCGGCAGGCGGCCGAGCTGCAACGGGAGCTGGCCGGGCGGGTCTCCCTGGCGAGCGGGCTTCCCCCGGAGGTGAGGCGGGTGGCGGGGGCCGACGTCTCCTACCGGATGCACGGCGAGGAGTTCTTCGCGGCGGTCGTCGTCCTTTCCCTGCCCGGTCTGGAGGTGGTCGAGGAGGTCCATGCCTGCGGCCGGACGACCTTCCCCTATGTCCCCGGGCTCCTCTCCTTTCGGGAACTCCCCGTGACCCTCGAGGCCTTTCGTCGCCTGAAAACCCGGCCCGACGCGGTGCTGGTGGACGGCCAGGGGATCGCTCACCCGCGCCGCCTGGGGCTCGCCAGTCACCTCGGGCTGTGGCTCGGGCTGCCGACCGTGGGATGCGCCAAGAGCCGCCTCTGCGGCGAGCACCGCGACCCGGGTCTCGCCAAGGGGGAGCGCGCCCCCCCTGACCCTGGCCGGGGAGCTTGTGGGGTACGTGCTGCGCACCCGGGACGGGGTTCGTCCCCTGTACGTTTCTCCCGGCCACCTGACCGATCCGGCCGCCGCCGCCGAACTGACCCTCGCCTGCACAACCCGCTACCGCATGCCCGAGCCGACCCGCCAGGCCCACCTGCTGACCAACCGCCTGCGCCGTGCCGCCGAACTGAGAGCGGAGAGCTGAGAGCCGCTCAGCCCCTTTCAATGGTGCTCAGGATCTCCAGGATCTCTTTCCCCGTCGCTTCGTCCAGAGTCCCCTTTCGCTTTGCCAACTCAACCGTTTTGCGCCCCATGACACTGTAAATCTCCCTCAGGTCCGGCGGCAGGGCGGCGATGGCCTGGCCGTGCCTGGTCACGGTCTGCACGTCGCCGCGGGCGATGGGGCCGGTCAGGGCCGCCTCGGGCCCGAGGGCCGCCAGGTTTTTCCCGGTTCCCCTCAACAGGGGGGACAGCAGCCGGACCGCCTCGTCCTGCCCGAAGCCGCAGGCGGCGAGGATCTGGCCGGCGGCGGCGGTCAGGGTTACCAGGTAGTTGGACGCCACGCAGGCGGCGGCATGGTAAAGGGCCTTCTGGTCGCCGGCGATGCGGAAGGGGGTGCCGCCCAGGTCCTCCACCAGCTTCTCGGCCAGGGGCAGCAGTTCTTCGGCCCCTTCGACAGCGAAAGGGCTCCCCGGCAGGTTGCGGACTCCCATCACGGAGTCGGCGAAGCTCTGCAGGGGGTGAATGGAGAGGGCCTGGCGGGGGGGCTTGTCGCCCTGAAGCAGGATGGCGGCCGGGTGGATGCCGCTGAAGTGGACCAGGATCGCATCGGGGTGGAGATGTCCTTCCCGGCGCAGGGCGGCGGCCATCTCCTCCAGGTGGTCGTCGGGCAGGGCGAGCAGGACCAGGTCCCCCTCCCGGGCCTTGGACAGGTCGGTTGTGGCGGCTTTCCGGCAGCCGGCGAAGCGGGCCGCGGCCACCGCCCTCCCGGGGTCCCGGCTGACGAGGGCGCGGAGCTCGTACCCGGCATCGACCAGCAGCTTGCCCACGGCCTGGCCCAGCCGTCCCGGCCCGATAAGGACAACCCTTCGGCTCATTGCACCGCGACCTCGAGGGATCCCACCTTTTCGATCTCGGCCCGCATCTTGTCCCCGCAGACCACGGGGCCGACCCCGGCGGGGGTCCCGGTGAGGATGATGTCCCCTTCCTCCAGGGTGAAGATCTCCGAGACGTCCCGGATGATGGCGGGGATGCGGCGCATCATGCAGGCCGTGGAGGAGTCCTGGCGGGTCTCGCCGTTGACCTGCAGGCTGATGTGCAGGTCGTGGGGGTCGGGCACCTGGTCGGCGGAAATGAATTCGGAGAGGGGGCAGGCGGTGTCGAACCCCTTGGCGACCTCCCAGGGCAGCCCCTTTTCCTTCAGGGTGTTCTGCACGTCGCGCAGGGTCATGTCGATGGCCACGCCGTAGCCGGCCACGTGGGAGAGGGCCTTCTGCTCGGAGATGTTCTTGCCCCACTTGCCGATGAGGACGGCCAGTTCCACCTCGTGGTGGCAATCGCCGGAGTAGGACGGGATGACCACAGACTCCCGGTGGCCGATGATGCTGCTGGAGGGCTTGATGAAGAGAACCGGCTTGTCCGGAACCTCGTTGCCGAGTTCCTTGATGTGCTCGCTGTAGTTGCGCGCCAGGCAGACGATCTTTCCCACCCGGTAGTTTTTTTCAGTGCCGGCCAGTCTGACGGAATACATTGATTCAATCCTCCCTGGAAGGGGGCAAAGCAAAATGAAGAGCATCGGAACTTTAATGGTAAAAGCTCCGGGAAAAAATGCAAGGCGCTCCCCCGTCAGTCCTTGGCCCGGGGCAGGGCCCAGTCGTGGCGGATGGCCAGCAGGCGCAGGGCGATGACGGCCAGGGCGGCGACCAGGGCCGCCATGGGGGCGGGGAGGGGGCTGCTGTGCAGCAGAACCAGCAATACGCCCCCGGCCAGGCAGGCCGAGGCGTAGACCTCCCTGCGCAGGATGAGGGGGACCTGGTTGGAGAGGACGTCGCGTATCACCCCGCCGGCCGTGGCGGTCATGACCCCCATCATCACAGCGCCGAGGGCCCCCATCTGGAATTCGAGGGCCTTGCCGGTGCCGATCACCACGAAGGTTCCCAGCCCCACCGCGTCGAAGTAAAGGAGCGGGTGGCGCAGGGAGTCGAGTCTGCGGTTGAAGAAAAAGATCGCCAGGGAGACGGCCAGGGAGAGGTAGAGGTAGGTCTCGTCCTTGAGGCAGAAAGGGGGGGTGTCCCCGAGCAGGATGTCGCGCAGGGTGCCGCCGCCGGTGGCGGTGACCATCCCCAGGACCAGCACCCCGAAGAGGTCCATGCGGCGGCGGATGCCGGCCCAGGCGCCCGAGGCGGCGAAGGCGGCGGTGCCGATGAGGTCGAGGGCGTACAGGATGTTCAAGGGACTCCTCCGTGGCGGGGAGCATAGCGGGGCGGGGCCGAAAAAGCAAGGGTGCAACCTCATGGTGCTGTGCTAAGATATGGCTCTTTGGCCCCTTCCGGAGATTCTCCGGCCCAGCGTGAGGCAATCCCATGTTCCTGCCCATCGGCGACACCCCCAACCCGCGGGGGACTCCCATTGTCAACTACCTGCTGATCGGCGCCAACGTCGCCGTCTTTCTCCTCCTCTCCCTCCCCCTGACGGCCTCCCAGCCAGACCTGAACGACCCCCTGCTGCTCGACTACCTGCGCGCCCTCGGCGCCCGGGGGGCATTTTCCGCCGAGACCCTGCTCGAGCAGGTCTCCGCTTACGACCTGTTCGTCTTCCGCTTCGGATACCGCCCCGCCGAGTCGTCCCTCCTCACCCTCTTCTCCTCGATCTTCCTCCATGGCGGCTGGATGCACCTGGCGGGGAACATGCTCTTTTTGTGGATCTTCGGCGACAACGTCGAACACCGCATGGGCCGACTTGGCTACCTCTTGGCCTATCTCGGCTGCGGGGTGGCCGCCACCCTCTTCTTCGCCCTCTTCGTGCCCGGCTCCCAGATTCCCCTCGTAGGGGCCTCCGGAGCGATCTCGGGGGTGCTCGGACTTTATTTCCTGTGGTTCCCCCGCAACAGGGTCAAGACATTCGTCTTTCTCTTCCCTTTCATCATGACCACCTTTTCCATTCCCGCCCGCTTTGTGCTCGGGTTCTACCTGGTGGTGGACAATCTGCTGCCCTTTCTGGCCAGCGGGGGCGGAGCCATGTCGGGGGTGGCCCACGGCGCCCACATCGGCGGGTTCTTGGGGGGGCTGGGCCTGGCCTACGGCATGGACCGGCTTCCGGGGCGCTCGGGGCAGGTCCGCTCTCCCAGGCTGCGCGTCGTAAAGAGAGCGCCCCGTCCCGCCCCGCCCCCCGAGACAGGCGAAGTCGGCCTGCCGCGCCGCATCGCCGAACGGCTGCGCTCCGGGGACCGGGCCGGGGCCGCGGCCCTTTATCTTGAGCTTGGAGGCCGGGAGGGAAGGAGCCGGGTCGGGTCCGGGGACCTGCTGGCCATCGGCGACTTTCTGCTGGCCTCGGGGGAGTACGACCTGGCCCTCTCCCTGTTCCGGCGCTATGCCGCCGAGCGGCAGGCCGACCCGGCCGTGGACCGCGCCTACCTCGGCGCCGGCAAGGCGCTCATGCACAAGCCGCGCTGCGTGACCAGCTCATACCAGTACTTCCTCTCCGCCCTCGACGCGGCCCGCACCCGGGAGGTGGCCGAGGAGGCCCGCATGCACCTGCGGGCCATCGAGCGGCTCGGCGAAACCGACTGACCCTCCCTGCCAAAAAGCCGGCTCTTCTTGAGAAAGGTTCCCAGGTGTGACAATTTTCCGGCAGGAACCACCCTGTCTGGAGAAAAAGGGGGAGGCCCGCCCGCGCGGCCGGGGCCTCTGCCGGGAATAGGTGGCAACTGCTCAGTTTGGTTGCGTTCTTGCATTGGGATTTGCAAGGATTCGGGGCCGCCCCTCTTCCGGCAACCGCGCATGCAACCAGAAATAGGTCGATCGATACGGCATAAAGGATAGAGAAGACAATGGATAATGCGAACCGAGCGGTTTCGGGTACGATCTCGAAAGTTGGTGGCGACTTTTTCCGGACGGTCCTCGATGACCTCCCCAACTTCGTGTACGTCTGCTCAGAGGATCACCGCATCGAGTACATGAACCGGAAGACCGTCGAGCGCACCGGCTTCGACGCCACCGGGCAGTTCTGCTATAAAATTCTCCACGGCCGCGACAGCGTCTGCCCCTGGTGCGTCAACGACCGGGTCTTTGCCGGCGAAACGATCCGCTGGCAGGTACAGAGCGAAAAGGACGGGCTCTGGTACGACTCCCTCAACTGCCCCTGTCTCCTCGCCGACGGCCGAACGGTCAAGCTCGCCATCTTCGACCCCATCCCGCCGTCCGCCCCCCTGATCGAAAACCACCAGGTCTTCAAGACCCTCGTCGACAGCGCCAGCGACGCCATCTTCTTCGGGCACCCGGAGACGGGGCGGATCCTCTACGCCAACCAGACGGCCAGCGAGAATCTGGGCTACAGCCAGGAGGAGCTCCTTGGCATGACCGTCGGGGACTATGCCGACAACGTCATGGGCCTGCAGGACTGGCACGATCTGGTCGCCCGGGCCCGCAGGGAGGGCTCGGTCCGCTTCGAGACGGAGCAGCGGCGCAAGGACGGGACCAAACTGCCGGTGGAGGTCAACATCAAGCTGGCCCGGGCCGGCCAGCAGGAGTGCATGGTCTCCAATGTCCGGGACATTACCGAGCGAAAGAGGGCCGAGGCGGCCCTGATCGAGGAGAAGAACAAGGTCGAGGCGGTCATGGAGGCGATGGACGACGGCATCACGGTTCAAAACAGCGATTTTCGGGTCGTCTTCCAGAACGAAAACCACATCCGGAGGCAGGGCAGGCACCTCGGCGAGCTGTGCTACCAGGCCTATCAGGNCCGGGACGAGATCTGCGAGGGGTGCCTGGTGGAGAAGAGCTTCGCCGACGGTCGGATCCACCGCCGGGAGACCCGGGCCGAAACGGAGCGGGGTCCCCTTTTCCTGGAGGTGGCATCCTGTCCCCTCAAGGACGCCGACGGGAAGGTGACCGCCTGCGTCGAGGTGGCTCGGGACGTGACCGAAAAGAGGCTCGCCGAGGAGAAGCTCGCTCAGCTCAAGGAGGAGGTCCTCTCCGGCATCAGCCACGAGATGTCCACCCCCCTGACCGCCATGATCGGCTTCGCCGAGTTCATGCTCGACAACGAGCTCGAGCGGGAAGAGCAGCGGGAGTACCTCGCCATCCTCCTCAAGGAGAGCTTCAGACTGGGGGACCTGATCGACAATATCCTCGCGTTGCAGCGCTTTCGGGCCGGTTTCAGCCTGGAACAGCTCGCCTCGGTCTCCCTCGCCCCCCTGCTGGAGGAGGTGGCCGAACTCTTCCGCAGGTCGGCCTCCCGTCACCAGATCGTGCTCGAGTGCCCCGCCGACCTGCCACCCGTCCAGGGCGACGAGAGCCGCCTTCAGCAGGTGGTGAAGAACCTTCTGTCCAACGCCGTCAAGTATTCCCCCGAGGGCGGCACGGTGACCCTGGGGGCTCGAGGGGAGGGGGAGACGGTGATTTTGTCGGTAACGGACCGGGGGCTGGGCATCCCCGCCGACGAGCAGGAGAACGTTTTCGAGCGCTTCTTCCGCGGCAGGGTTCGCGCGAAGATCAGCGGCACCGGTCTCGGCCTGGCCCTGGTCAAGGAAGTGGTGGAGGCCCACGGGGGGGCGGTCCGGGTCGAGAGCGCCGAGGGCCAGGGGAGCACTTTCTCCCTGCGTCTGCCTCTCGATGGCCCCGCCGGCTCTTCCCGGGGCAAACTGCCCGCCTAGATCCGGCCGACCTCGCCGGGCAGGAGCGGCCGGGGGGTCACGTGCTCGGGCAGGCGCAGCAGGGTCGTCCCCGGGGGCACCTCGAGCTGCCGGTAGAGCAGCCCGCTGAGCCCCAGGTAGTTTTTCGAAAGGTGCATGGGGACGAAGTAGGCGGGGCGCAGCTCCTTCAGGATGGTGTTGACGTCCGTCGTGCAGAGGTGGGCCGATTTGCGGGCCCGCTCCCGGTCCTCGGCGAGGTAGGAGCATTCGCAGACCAGCAGGGTGACCCCCCGCATCAGATTCCGGATCGTCTCCAGGTTCGCTTCGCTGAAGGCGATGTCGGTGACGTAGCCGATGCTCGCCGGGTCATGCCGGCGGCGGATCTCCCGGTAAAGGGCGGCGCCGTCGCCGATCCGCTCCTGCGCCACTCCGTCCCCGCAGCGGCGCAGGATCGTCACGGGCGCCCCGTCCAACGCCCCCTCGCAGAACTTTTTTTTCAGGGTCGCCAGCCAGGGCCCCTTGACCAGGCCCCGGGCGGCGAGCTCCGCCTCGTCCACGGCGAAGGCCGGTCTCTCGGTCAGCTTGAAGGCCAGCACCGGGATCTTGTGGTCGCACATTTCCGCTTCGACCGTCAGGTAGCCGTTGCGGTAGATCGTCCTGTCCCGCCGCGGCCGCTCCTCCAGGTGCCGGCATGCAAACCCCTCCGGGCCCGAGAGGAGGTGGGAGGCGATCGTCTCGGGACCGACCTCGTGGACCCGGTAGGAGCCCCAGAACGCCTCCCGCAGGTTCCAGTCGTAGCCGGCGAGCTTGTGGGTCATCTTTTCGGCGATCCCCGGCGGACCGTAGAGATCGACGGTCCGGGGGGAGATGTGGACATTGCGAGTCAGGGTCTCGACCCCCATGAAGTGGTCCATGTGGGCGTGGGACACGAAGACCGCGTCCAGAGACTTCACCACCCGCTTTGCCAGGTGGTGGATCTGGCCGCAGTCGATCAGGATGCTCCGCCCCAGGGGGCGGATTCGGGCCAGCAGGAGCGGGTCGTCGAGGAGCCCGGAGAAAATGGTCGGTTCCAGGTAGCGGAAGGGAAGGCGCAGTCTCATGCCGCCCCCGCCGTTTTTTTGCTGGGGAGTCGGCCGCCACGGAGGTTTTGGTGTACTACTACTTCGATTACCATGAGCCGCTCTTTCGTCCTCCCAGCGAGGCCCGCAGCCTGATCTTCCAGATCACCGTCGGCTGCTCCCAGAACCGCTGCACCTTCTGCGGCATGTACAAGATGAAGGCCTACCGCGCCCGCCCGGTGGAGGAGGTCCGCGCCGAGATCGCCCTCGTCCCCCCTTCGCACCGCCCCCATATCCGGCGCGTCTTTCTCGCCGACGGCGACGCCCTCGCCTACCCCCAGGAGGGGCTGGCGGAGATCCTCGACCTGCTCGCCGACTCCTTCCCCGGCCTGACCCGGGTCGGGGCCTACGCCTCGCCGGCGAGCCTGGCCGGCAAGGACGGGGCCGAACTCGCCCTGCTGCGGCAAAAGAAGCTGCGCATCCTCTACTTCGGGCTCGAAAGCGGCGATGCCGCCACACTGCGGTCGGTGGGCAAGGGCTACCCGCCGGAGGAGATGCTCGCCCTCTGCCGCAGGGCGAAGGGGGCCGGCATGAAGCTTTCCGTGACCGCCATCCTCGGCCTGGCCGGACAAGAGCGGACCCTGGAGCACGCCCGGGCCACCGCCGAGTGGATCACGGAGCTCTCCCCCGAGTACTTCTCCCTGCTGACCCTCTTCGTGCGCCACAACCACGACTTCCTGCGCTCCATCGCCCCCCTTTCCCGGGGGGAGATTCTCGAGGAGGCGCTGGAGATGCTGCGCCTCCTCGCCCCGCAAAAGACCATCCTGCGCTCCAACCACGTCTCCAACTTTCTCGAACTGGCAGGTTCCTACCCCAAGGACCGTCTGCGGCTGCTGGCCGAGACCGAGGCGGCCGTCGCCCGGGCCAGGCTCCACCCCGACTGGTACCACGCCGTCCCCGACTACCGCGAAGACCATTTCTGAGCCGCCGGCCGCAAGGGCGGGCTTCAGAAGGGGAAGAAGAGGGGGATGATCAGGGTGGCGATAACCCACACCCCGAAGTTGAGGGGGGTGCCGACCTTGATGTAGTCGAAGAACTTGTAGCCGCCCGGGCCCATGACCAGGGCGTTGGACTGGTGGCTGATCGGGGTCATGAAGCAGGAGGAGGCGGCGATGGCCACGGCCATGAAGAAGGGCTTGGGACTGGCGCCAAGGTCGAGGGCGGTGTTGAAGGCGATGGGGGCGATCAGCACCGCCGCCGCCGCGTGGCTCATGACCTCGGTCAGGGCGAAGGTCAGCAAAAAGACCGCACCGAGGACCATCCACGGGCCGTAGGGCCCGACCTGGCTGATGATCAGGTCGGCCAGGAACCGGGCCGCCCCGCTGTTCTCCATGGCCAGCCCGAGGGGGAGGGTCCCGGCGATGAGGATGATGATCGACCAGTCGATGCTGTCGTAGGCCTCGCTGATGGTCACGCAGCGGGTGATGACCATCAGCGTCGCGGCCAGGGCCGCCGAGAGCATGATCGGCAGCACGCCGGTGGCGGCCAGGAGCACCATCCCGACGAGGGTGGCGAGGGCCACCGGGGCCTTGCGGGGAAAGTAGGAGGCCATGGGGACGCCGCCCAGCAGCAGAAAGCCGTGCTCCTTGCCGAGGTGCACGACCTTCTCCTCCGGCCCCTGCAGCAGCAGGACGTCGCCGAACTTGAGGACGACGTGGTCGACCCGCTTGACCACCGGCGCCCCGCTGCGCCAGATCGCCAGCACCGTCAGCCCGTGGGTGTCTCCGAAGCGGACATCGCGCAGCGTCTTGCCGGCCATCTCGCTGGTGGGGGTGAGGCTGGCCTCCACCACGACCACCAGGTTCCTATCCGATTTATTCGCCACCGGATTGTCCCGCTCCGGGACGACAGAGAGCCCCTTCTCCGTACGCACCTTCAGGATCCCCTCCGGATTGCCCTCCAGAAAGAGGGTGTCGCCCTCATGGATCTTGCGGTTGCGGCGCGGAAAGGGGATCTTCTGCTTGCCCCGCAGAATGGCCCGCACCTTCAGCTCGAACTCTTCCTCCAGCCCGCTCTGGGTGATGGTCCTGCCCGCCAGGGGGGAGTTCTCGTGGATCTCCACCTCGGTGATGTACTCCTTGACCTGGTAAGCCTCGGTCAGGGTGCCGCTCTTGCGCCGGGGCAGCAGGTGCCTGCCGGCGTAGGTCATGTAGAGGATGCCGGTCGCCACCACCACCAGGCCGATGGGGGTGAAGTCGAACATGGAGAAGGACTGCCCCGCGTACTCCTTCATCAACTCGTTCATGAGGATGTTCGGCGGGGTGCCGATGAGGGTGCAGACCCCGCCCATCAGCGAGCCGAAGGCCAGGGGGATGAGGAGCTTCGAGGGAGGGGTCTTGGCCTTGCGGGCCATGGTGACGACCAGGGGCAGGAGGACCGCCGTGGAGCCGATGTTGTTGATGAAGGCCGAGAAGAGGGCGGCCGTGGCCATGACCGCGGCGATCAGGCGCGGCTCGCTGTCGCCGGCTATCTGGATCAGCCTTTCGCCGAGCCGGCCCGTGGCCCCGGTGTTGGCGATGGCCGAGCTGATGACGAACATCGCCGCCACCGTGATGACCGCCGGGTTGCTGAAACCGGAAAAGGCCTCCTCGACACTCACCAGACCCGTCAGGCCGAGGGCCAGCAGGACCAGGAGGGCGACCAGGTCCATGCGGAGCCACTCGGTGGCGAACAGGACGATGGCGACGACCAGGATGGCAAGGACGAGGGTGATTTCCATCGGGGCCTCGATGTTGAAGGGGGAGGTTTAAGAGAAAGTTTAATCGAGAGGGGGAGGGCTTACAAGGGGGGGATATCTCACGGCCTCCTTTTTTGGGTGTTCGGTCGGGGCGGTCCCTTTCGGCACCTGCGGCCGCTTTTATCCGAGGTCTTTGTACTCGACCTTGATGATCTCGAGTTCCGCTTGGCCGCCGGGGGTTGCAAAGGAGACAACATCACCCACTGATGAGCCGAGAAGGGCGTGGCCGATGGGGGACGCCCAGCTCACGTAACCGCGCGAGGCGTCAAACTCATCCGTGCCGACAATGCTGTAAACCTTCTCTTCTCCCTCCTCGTTTTCGACCGTGACGGTGCAGCCGAAAAGCACCCTGCCCTTGGCGACTTTCTGTTGTTCGACCGGGTCGACGATCGTTGCGGCCTCCAGGCGTTTCGACAGAAAACGGATGCGCCCGTCATATTGCCTTAGTTTTCTTTTGGCGTAATGATAATCTGCGTTTTCGCTCCGGTCGCCATTGCCTGCGGCCCAGGCCGCGGTTTTCACCATCTCGGGCCTCAGCTGGTACAGGGTCTCTTTGAGCTCGGCCCTCAATCTCCGGGCGCAGGCGGGCGTCATGTAGATCGGGTCCGGCTTCGATGTTTTATTTTTTTGCATGGCACTTCGGCTCACGTTCGGTGGATAAGGATCGTCTTCTCCTGTGCTGTTCTGCACCTGCGTGAAGAGGAACGGTCCCGGGATGTGGCAGGTCTGTTTTTCGGACGATTGCGCCCCCCTTTATTCTACCCGGGATTTCTTCTTCCCCGCTGCCGGCAAAAAAAGAAGGACTCGGCGGCCGTACGGGCTGTCGGAGGCGTGGCCCGTCAGGAACCGCCCCAATGCCTTCTTTGGCACGCCGCCGACTTTTAGCTTTTCCTTCCCCGGGAACGGCTCTGTGCCTCGTCGGCTTCGACGTCGTTGAGAATCTCCAGGTAGGTGGCATAACGTGCGGCCGGAATCCGGTCCTGGGCCACCAGCGCGTTGACGGCGCAGCCCGGCTCGGTGCGATGCCGGCAGTTCCTGAACCGGCAGTTTCCGGGCTGACCCTGCTCAAATCCGGGAAAGTAGAGGGACAATTCCTGCGCGGAGATGTCGACCAGGCCGAAATCGTTGAAACCGGGGGTGTCGATCAGCTCACCGCCCCCGTCCAGGCAATGGAGGGTGGAGACCGTGGTCGTATGGCGGCCCTTTCCGGTGCTGTCGTTGAGCGTTCCGACCTGCAGGTCGATCTCCGGGCAGAGGGCGTTCAACAGCGAACTCTTGCCGACGCCGGTGGTGCCGACGAAGGCGCCCCGGTGGTCGGCGGCGAAGAACGCCCTGAGCCCGTCGAGCCCCTCCCCGGTGGCCGCGCTAAGGGGGTAGATCGCCACTGCGTCGGCATAGGCGGCGCGCAGTGCGGTGACAAGCTCTGCTGAGGTGGCGAGATCGCACTTGTTGGCCACGACAAACGGTTCGAGGCCGGCGGACCGGGCCGCCACGATCGCCTGGTCGACAAAGCCGGCCGGAGGCGGGGGCGAGGGGGAGACGACGATGCCGAGCACGTCGAGGTTGGCCCCGACCAGGTGGACCCCGCCCATGGCGTCACGGCGGCGCAGTTCCGTACGGCGGGGAAGCCGTTTCAAAACCCCGTCCCTGAGCTGAACGGCGTCGCCGACCACATGCCCCGAGCGGCGCTTGACCCGCGCCATGAACCGCTCGCCGCCGGTGTAGCGAACCTCGACGGTCACGCCGTGATGAGCGATGATGACTCCCTCCCCGTTCGGCAGGTCCTCGGCCGGGGCCTTCGATTGGGCGGCGGCAGCAGCTTTTGAAGACGACTTAGCCACGTTCGATCCTTGTTTCGTAGATTCGGGACCCTCCCCGGAAACCAGCGAGGGTTTAATCTTTTTGCCCTTGTTTGGCCATTCGCTTTTTCGTGGCGAGGTACAGGCTTTCGACTTTCTTCCTTGCCCAGGGCGATTTGCGAAGAAATTTGAGGCTCGACTTCACCGAGGGGTCGCTGTTGAAACACTTGATGTCGATGCGTTTGCCCAACGTGTCCCAGCCATAAAATTTCACCAGGCTGTTCACGATCTGCTCCAGGGTCACGCCGTGCAGCGGGTTGTTGGCTTGTTTTTCACTCATGGGTTCGGCGCTGTCCTTGTTTTGAGATACGGAGACTGGGGAAGTGTACGTTGGGGGGGGGGGATAATCAAGCGGATATGGGCGGCGGCACCAGGTTTGCGGTTTTGCGGCATTTCGATTATGGGCAATGGCAACCGGTAACCGTCGATTTCCGGAGCGGCAGCCGGGTTCATTTTCTTTGAATCGCAAAAATAACGGGCAAGTCCCCGGTCTCAGGTGCGCCGTTGTGAGTCAGGCGCACGCCGCAGCAGCAGGCAGCGGGCAGCGTACCAGGAGAGCATGATGAGGGCTATCAGCGGCAAGGCAGGGAGAAAGAGACCGCTCGCCTGCGCGAGCACGGTCGCGACGAAGAGGGCGACAACCGAGACCGGCAGGTAGCGCCCGATCCGCCCCTGTCGCGCCAGCCTCTCTCCGGGCGTTCCGATCAGGTTGTCGTTGACCCCGTGGCGACGGGCCACGATGGCGAAGAAGACCACCATGATCCAGTCGGAGATGCCGAAGACCGGCGCCAGCCCGGCAGGGCCGGGAAGAGCCAGCTTGACCAGAACCATGTCGATAAGCGGGGGAGGGCCTTCGGGTGCAAGGTAGTACTGCTCGATCTGGTGCGCAAAGCCGGCGGTCGGCCCGTGAAGCCAGCTTGCAACGTCGGCCAGGGTCATCACGATGCAGACCGGCACGATCTCCCACAGGCGGTGGATGTGCCTGGCCAGCGCGGCCCCGGTGAGCGTCGCGACCAAAAGGAGCAGGCCCGATTTGATCGCGGTCAGCAGCGGCTGCCAGATACCGGCGGAGGGCAGCTGGCTGGCCAGCCATATGCCCAGCGCCAGGGTCGTCCCCCAGAAGAGATAATAGCCGCGGGTGCGCTCTTCGGGTTGCAGTAGCAGGGCCGGCAGGAGCAGTTGGGCGGCGGCGTACAGTTGCAGGGCGATGAACCCGCCGGAGACCCAGGGCGCGGCCGCCTCGATCAGGCTTCCGGCCGACCAGAGTCCGAAAACGGCACAGCTCCACAACAGGTGGCAGGCGATCAGCAGGAGGATCAGGCGCCGGTTCGAATTGCTGAAGCTCGTGAAGGGGGGGGGCGACATGGTCCTATTATGCCCTAAATGGGGCTGGAAAGACCAATCTCTTTGCGCGTACGAAAAAAACCGGCACCGGGGAAGACTCCCGGTGCCGGTTTTTGTTTCTTTATGATGGATGTAGAGTCTTGAGAATCTCTGTCTGGAGCCGGGTCCCGGTTCGCTCGTTAACAGGCGATTCTGGCCAGTTCCTGTCCGTTGACAACGTGTTCGGCGTCCTTGACTTCAATGTGGGTGACCTTGCCGGAGACCGGTGCGACAACGGGCACCTCCATTTTCATCGCCTCGAGAATCAGGATCGTTTCCCCTTCCGTGATGGGGTCGCCCGGATTTTTCAGAATCTTCCAGACGGCGCCCGGCATCTGGGCGTTGACCGAGGTTCCGCCAGACGCCGCAGCCTCAATGGTTTGCGGGCTGCCGGAGCCGTGCTCGTCCCTCCGGATGCCCGTGGCGAAGACCTTGCCGTTGACGGTGACGGTTTCCCCGTTCAGGGACATCTGGTAGTCGGTTCCGTCGACGGTGACAACGAAGTCGCCGTGATCGGCCGTGTCCCCGATGGCATGCTCTTTCTCCTTGTCGACCTTGCGGACGCCGATCTCGCCCTCGCCCTTGAGGAACTTGATCCCCTTTTCGCGGCAGGTGGCGACGATAAAGATGTTTTCTTTGGTCTCTTCGAGCCCCTCCTTGCGGAGCATCTCCATGGCATGCGAGAGGCTCTTGGTGGGGTCGGCGTCGTTGATCTCGAGGGGCGCGAGGGTCGTCGGCGGCATCCCCAGCTGCTCCTCGGCGATCTTCATGATTTCGGGATCGGCGGGAAGGGGGGTCTTGCCGAAATAGCCGAGGATCATCTTGCCGTAAGGCTCGGCGATCCGCTTCCAGGGGCCGAACATGACGTTGTTGAAGGCCTGCTGGAAATAGAACTGGGAAACCGGGGTGACCGAGGCGCCGAAGCCGCCCTTGCGGACGCATTCGCTCATCGCTTTGATCATCTCGGGGTACTTGTCCATGATGCCGTTGTCGCGCAGCATCTGGGTGTTGGCGGTCAGGGCGCCGCCCGGCATCGGGCTCCACGGGATGAGCGGCTCCACGGCAATCGCTTCGGGCGGCAGGAAGTAGTCCTTCATGCAGTCCTTGTAGACCTCCGAGGCCTCGCGCACCTTTTCGATGTCGACGTCGAGGTCGAAGCCGGAGCCCCTCAGGGCGTGCCACATGACCAGCACGTCGGTCTGGCAGGTCCCGCCCGAGCAGGGGGCCAGGGAGAGGTCGATCAGGTCTGCACCCGCATTGAGGGCGGCCATGTAGGCGGCGACCCCGGTCCCGGCCGTCTCGTGGGTGTGGAAATGAATCTCCACGTCTCCCGGGAGGATTTTGCGGGCCCGCTTGATCGACTCGTAGACGTTGGAGGGGGTGGCGGTTCCGGAGGCGTCCTTGAAGCAGACCGAGTCGTAGGGGATATCCGAGTCCACGATCCCCCTCAGTACCGACTCGTAGTAATCGGGGTCATGGGACCCGGTGCACCCCGGGGGGAGCTGCATCATGCTGACGCAGATCTGGTGCTTGAGGCCGGCCTCGGCGATGCACTTGCCGCTGAAGTTCAGGTTGTCGAGGTCGTTGAGGGCGTCGAAGTTCCTGATGGTGCTGATGCCGTGCTTCTTGAAGAGTTCGGCATGCATCCTGATGACGTCGCTCGACTGGGATTCGAGCCCGACGACGTTCGTCCCGCGGGCGAGGGTCTGCAGGTTGGCATCGGGCCCGGCCACTTCGCGGAAACGGTCCATCATGTCGAAGGCGTCTTCGTTGCAGTAGAAATAGAGCGACTGGAAACGGGCGCCGCCGCCGGCCTCGAGGTAGGTGATTCCCGCGTTCCGGGCCGCTTCGACGGCGGGCATGAAGTCTTCGGTGTAGGCGCGGGCGCCGTAGGCTGACTGAAGACCGTCCCTGAAGGCGGTACACATGAATTTGACTTTTTTGCTCATAATTGCCCCTATATGTCGAGGTTGACTTGTAATTCAGTTGATCGGCCCCAAAAGGCGACAGGACTAAAGGACCAGTACCGACCAGAGGATACCGGCGGCAATGGCTGATCCGAGGACGCCGGCCACATTCGGGGCCATGGCGTGCATCAGTAGAAAATTGTGTGGGTCCTCTTTCTGGCCGACCATCTGTACCACCCGCGCCGAGTCGGGAACGGCGGAAACGCCCGCGGCGCCGACCAGGGGGTTGATCTTGTCTTTGAGGAAAAGGTTCATGAACTTGGCGAAGAGCAGGCCGCCCGCCGTGGCAATGCAGAAGGAGAGGGCGCCCAGGCCGAAGATCAGGAGGGACTGGGGATTGAGGAAGGTCTGCGCCTGGGTGCTCGCGCCCACGGAAAATCCGAGCAGGATGGTCACGATGTCGATCATGGCGTTTCTGGCCGTATTGGCCAGGCGCTCGGTCCTGGTGCTCTCTTTCAGGAGGTTGCCGAAGAAGAGCATCCCGACGAGGACGATCGCGCCGGGCGCGATCAGGCAGGCAATCAAAAAGCCGGCGATGGGGAAGATGATCTTTTCCCGCTGAGAGACGTGCCGCGGCGCCTTCATCCGGATCAGCCGCTCTTCGCGGGTGGTCAGCAGCTTCATGATCGGCGGCTGGATGACCGGCACCAGCGCCATGTAGGAGTAGGCGGCGATGGCGATCGACCCGAGCAGGTGGGGTGCCAGCTTGGCAGACAGGAAGATGGCCGTCGGCCCGTCGGCGCCGCCGATAATCCCGATGGCGCCCGATTCCGCAGGGCTGAAACCGAGGTACATGGCCCCGATAAAGGTCAGGAAGATACCGACCTGCGCGGCGGCGCCGAGCAGTATCAGCTTCGGGTTGGACAGCATGGTGGAGAAGTCGGTCATGGCGCCGATGCCGAGGAAGATCAGGGGCGGGAAGACCCCCTGGCTGACCCCGTAATAGATCATGCTCAGCACGCTGCCCTCGTCGTAGACGCTCAGCGCCATTCCCTCAATGGGGGGAATGTTGCCGACGATCACCCCGAACCCGATGGGAATCAGCAGCAGCGGCTCGTAGTCCTTGCGGATCGCCAGGGTAATGAAGACGATGCCGATGATGATCATTATGAGGTTTCCCGCGGTCATCGTGGAAAACGCGGTCGTCGATAAAAAGTCCAGAAGAATATTCACCTGATGTCCTCAGTCTCTCTTCTCGTTCGGGGGGTGGGGTGGTTTTTCCGCTGCTGGTCCCTTATTTCGTCGGCAGCGATCCCGCTTGTTTGCGGAAGAGCGCGTGGGCGATGGCCGCCAATATTTCTTCGTGGTCTGAGGACTGGCTGGGCGAGGGGGCGTGAGGGTGTTGTTCTTCGGGGAGCAGCCTCCCGAGCAGGGGTAAGAGCTTGGGCAGCAGGGCGATGAAGAGGGAGATAATTGTCAGCGCTGAAAAAACGATGATTATTCCCGTGACGGCAATCGTGACCCCGTTTGCGTTAATAATGTTCTCAAAACCCATAGTGAGATTATTCATGATCTTCCCCAGTTTTTTGGCAGTGTTTCAGATAAAAAGAAGGTGGGAACAGTATCAATCCCTTTGGCAATCGTCAAGAAAAAATAGACCTTGCCTATGACATATCTTTTGTTTTTGCGCCTTGAGTCTGTATGGACCGAAACGGGCATGCTTTTTAGAATTTTATCGAAACTGAAAAACAAATATCCAGATATTGATATAGCTAAAATTTATATACGAATAACACAAAAAAGTTTGCGTTTGTTTTGGCCTGTTGATTGTAAATGTTAAAAACAAAAGAAATAAATGGTTTTTGAATAATCTCGAAGTCAAAACTGCGAATGGTGTCTGGCTTTTTGACGAAAATTAAATGAGCGGATAGGTTTAGGCGGATATGCAGAAACGCTGTTCTTTTGTTGGCGTGCTCTCAGGAGTTTCTGCGCGAATTCCGAGTACACCTGTAAAATGTGAAAGTCTTGTCAATATGCACTGGGTGTTGGCATATGAGGGGGGGTGTGAGCAATGGGTTGCTTGTCTGGAACTTTGGCAGGTCAAAATTTTACTCAAGCCAGCTTCATCCGTGGCGCGCTGCTTAGCCCGTCTGTGGGGTGTATTGGTGACGGCGCCATTGGGTCATCGAAACTGCCTAAATAGGAGAATAGATCCACCGTTCTGGGGAGTTTTTACCACAAAGGTATTACGGCAAGGTCTGATATGTTTATCTGTCAGGCCCCGCAAACAAAAAAAGGCGACCGATTGGCCGCTCTTTTTTGTTTCTGATGGGAGTGGAGCCTGCTTGCCCTACTTCTGCAAGGGCCATTCGTGGTAATATCGCTGGCGATCCCCGTCTCTAGAAACTGCAGCATGAGGTAATGGTGAAAAATAAGCTTAGACGTCTTGCGGAAATCATCCAGGAAGATTTTCCCGAAAAACTTGTGGACGCCTTTCGGTCCAACGAAAAACCGTCCTTGGCTAAGCGCCTTGCCCTCATTGGTGAAGCCATCGCGTTTCATCAGGGCCGCTCCGAAGCCCTTTGGCTCCGGGCGGGGAAGAAAAGATCGCCCGAAGAAAGACGCGCCGCAGCGCAGGCCGAACTGGCCGCCTTTGTCTTTGCGTACCTCACGGGAGATGCCAAGGAATACGCAGACAGCGCCATGGAGGCGCTGCGGATTCTCGGCCGACATGGCGATGTGGATCTTGTTATAAGCCTCTCCAGGCGTTGAAGTCAGTTGCTCCAGGGCTCAGCAGGCAGCAGTGGTGTGGAGACCACGCATCTGCCGGATCAGTTCACCTGTTGGCCTTTGCAGGACTCCCTCCCAATGTTTTCCTGTGTCATCCGATGATCCGAAGGGCCACGTAGGGAACGAGATTGAAGACCAGGAAGACGATTTTGAACATCCCGAGGAAGTAATAAATAACCACGTCCCAGGTCTCCCGGGGGATGGGGAACCATCTGCGCTGTGTGCGATACACCAGGTCCGGGGCGAACACGCAGAAGACTGTCCACAGAGCCAACAGGCCGCCATTCAGGATTGAGCACCACATGAAGAACGCTGTGAGTGTCTGGATGTCCATCATGTCTCTCCTGTTGTTTTTTGACGCCGCCGGGCCAGGGATCGTTTGGTTGCCTCTCGTCCGGTCCCGCGCCCTCTAGGAATATCAATAGTATATCCCGAAACTCTCCTGTTCCTGCGACCGGCTTCCTCGCTGCGGATTGTCAACAGGGCGGCAAGGCAGAACCGGACCCTGGTCGCCCGAGCAGCGAAATCATCCCTTATGGAGAATGGAAGATGGAACCCGGCCTGGACTTGCAGAACAGCCGGGTTGGCAAGAGCGGATACTCCTTCCAGTCTAATCCTCCGACAGCAAAAAGGGCCTTGTGACATCAGGGCTCTATGAAACAGCGTCCCCCTCGGTCTTGCCGCGTTGTTGACCCGTCGATTTTCCTGCGCAGGGTGGATTGAGGAGCATGGCGACGAATCGACCGGTCCACTGAAAAGGGGGCCGGTGCAGCCACCGTCCCCCTTGATTCAAACCTCTCCCTCCTGCTCCAATCGGCGGACCACCGCGCGCGCCATGCGCTCGCTGTAGTCGGTCAGTTTCCAGTGGCCGGGGCTCCATCCCTTCAGGAACCGGTGGAAATCGGTCCAGGCCACCGGGTAAAGGGCGCGCCAGTCCTTTTCCAGTTCTCCGGCGTCGATCGACGGCTGGAGACGGGCCAGGGCCTTCCGGAGCGACGCGAAGTAGGACTCGAGCAGCCACGGCTCGAGCCGCTCGCACGCCTCTTCATCAAGGCAGCTGCCGATATAGTAGGCGAGATCCTTCATTCCGCAGCCGCCGCCAACGTACTGAAAATCGACCGCCGCCACCTCTCCGCCGTCGGGGGAAAAGCAGAAGTTCTCCAGCTTGGCGTCGCCGTGGACGATGGTCTGGTAGGGGCTCTCCCGCAGCATCCGGTCGATGGCCGAAGCGGCCCGCTTCAGGGGGAGATCGGCGAGGGCCTCGAGCTCGTCGGGGCGGGTCTCCAGGTGCCAGTAGGTCCCCTGCTCCCAAAGCCCGTCGGGATCGCACCCCAGAAACGTGGCGTGGAAGTTCGCAAGCCAGCCCAGGCAGGCGAGGAGCTCCGCCTCGCTGACGGCCTCCCGGCGCTGCGGGAAGCCCGCCTCGTCGAGGTCCTCGAGGACCATGAGCGCCTCGTCCCCGCGGGTTTCGAGCGCCAGGCAGTGCGGAATGCGGCAGGCGCCGCCGCATCGGGCGCTCCAGCGGGCATACCAGGTCCTTTCCACCTCGTAGGAGCGCAGTTTCCTGCGGTGCGATCGATCGGTGTTCCAGCCCCGGGGATGGCGGATCCGGTCGGGGAAGCGGACATGCTTGACCACGACCCGCTCTCTCTCCGAGCCGGTCAAGCCGTAGCGGAGGATGGCGCCGTAGCCGCTCCAAAGCTCCTGGATCGTCTCGATGGGGCGGACGGCTCTGGCGCCGGTCGCCTGCCGGATTAATGTCGGGAAGTCTTCATGCATCGTTTCAGGGAGGCGCTTTCCGTTGGTGATTGTCGTGTCGCAGGGGGACGGCGCGGGGGGGGGGCGGGGGATCTCTGGTGTACACGATATGGGGCCGGGGGTCAAGCCCGTCCGGGGGAATGGGGGCCACCCGCCGAGTTTGATGACCGCTCTTGCGGGTTTTCGGATGCGAATCCTTCAAAAAGGCGGCAAGGCAAGGCTGGACCCCCAACGCTTTCTGGCCTTGACCCCAATGCCTTCTTTCGGTTAATGTGCGACTCCTGTCAGGTTAAAGCTTGCACACTCACATTCCAAGGAGGTACACATCCAGGGGCATGGCTCCAACCGTCTCGCCCTCGGGGTCGGCCTGCGGGACGACGACTGGTATCAGGAATTACGGATCCGCCCCGCCTACCACAACCTGCTCGATGCCGACCAGGGATACCTGCCCGGCTCGCAGATCGACTTCGCCAACCTGGCCCTGCGTCTCTATCCTGATCGCCGCAAGCTACAGCTGCAGCGCCTCGACTTGATCAATATCGCCTCGATTTCACCGCGACACGCCTTCTACCATCCCGTCTCCTGGAAAGTCTCGACCGGATTCCAGCAGACCCTTTTCGACGACCGGGACGACCACCTGGTTTATCGATTGAATCCCGGCGGCGGCTTCACGTGGGGCGGCAACCGGGCTATGGTCTATGCCCTGGTCGAGACCTACCTGCTGGTCGGCGGCCGCTTCCGTGACAGCTTCGCGCTCGGTCTCGGGGCGACGGTCGGACTGTTGGCCAACCCTCTGCCGGCCTGGAAGGTTCACCTGACCGGTCGCAATGTCTGGTACGAAGCAGGGGATCCACACCGCAGCATGGACATCTCACTCAAACAGAACTTCCAGCTGACTGCCGACACCAGCTTGGTCCTCGAATCCAGCCGCCAAAGTTCATTTGACCGATATGTCACCGACACCACACTGCTCTTCAATCTCTACTGGTAATCAAGAGTTCCGGACCCCTTCCTTAACTCGGGATTGAATTGATGTGGGTGCCCACGACATGCCCGGCGAGCTGATATTGAAAGGGGCTGTCCTGTACACTTTTAAGTTGTCCAGGACAGCCCCTTTTGAAATGAGCATTGTGTCCCCAAGTTAGGCTCATTGTTGAGCAAAAAAAAGAATATCCCCATTGCCCTGTACTTTTTAGTGCGGCGAGAGCTAGTATTTACGCGCAGAACTCAACCCATCTTCAGGAGTTCAACCAATGTATCGCCACATCCCGACACAAACTCTGCGTCCCCTCATCTTTTTGCTCCTGCTCCTCCTCATCCCCGCCGGCTGCACTTCGCGGAAAACTTCCATTCGCGAGGAAACCTATGCCCGCCTCGACGCAATTCGCGACCGCAAAGAGGGGCAACTGAACCGTTACATGGCGAAGATTGAAGCGAACGCCCATGCCATCGGAACCGACAGCAAAATGGTTCACCTCTTTGAAGACAAGCACCGTATTTATTCGTCCTGGCACGGGCAAACGCCACCGGTGAATGCGCAGCAGGAACTCCTGCGCATCCGCAACGCTATTGAAGATATTTACATTGAGAAGTACCTTGCCTTTCACGACATTCTATTTATTGATCATGGGGGGGATATTTTTTATACGGTAAGGAAGAAATCTGACTACCATAAAAATATTTTTGATGGTGACCTTGCCGAAACAGCCCTTTCCCGACAGCTTCGCAAACATCCAGAAGGTGGATTCGTTGATTTTGAAAACTACCGTATAGCCGGAGAGCCGTCCTCATTCTTCGTGGTCCCCACTAACAATTCGGGTGAGAACGGCGGCTGGTTCGTTCTGCAATTTTCCATCAATAAGATCAACGAAATGTTCAGCCTTGAGGAGGGACTGGGGAGTACCGGCGAAGTCTTTCTGGTCAACCGTGAACGGGCCATGCTCACCGATTCCCGATTTTTCGCCGACAGCACCGTCCTGCGCCAGCATCTTTCATCCGAGAACATCTCGGCCAAGTTTGCCGAGCGCGAAGGCCACAAGCTGATTATTGACTACCGCAACTTTCCCGCCCTTACCTCCTTCAAGGTGGTCCAGGTGCTGGGACATCAATGGCTCCTCATCGCCAAGATCGACGAAGACGAAGTGATCACAAACGGCTACCGCCGCGACAGCAATCAACTCCTGTTGCGCATGGAAAAAATGGTCCAACAGGAGCCGGGAAGCTACCGCACGATCAATCACAACGGTGGACGGGAAATTGAAGTCGATATGGATGAATTCAGGAGGGTGACCGGCCCCGGGGGAGAGATCTACACCCACGGGGTCCGCACCTGCACGGCGGTTCTCATTTCCTACCCCGGCAGGTTTTCCTATATGGCCCACATCAGTCCCAACGACCGCATATACGGGGGGGAAAGTACGGATTTAATCGGGATCATGATGAAACGGATTGACGACTTCGATCTGGTTCGCACAGAGAAGCGCCATCTGCAAGTCGCCATAATCAGCCCGCAGCCGAATTATACCACCAACGTGGTCGATGCCTTTACCGAATGGGGGATCTTCCTCTCCCAGATCAAGCTGGTGCTGAACCCACAGGCTCGCCACGCCAACATCTCCCACGACTATAAAAGTGGCAAAACGGTTATAGAATGGGAGCTGGTAGGGGGGAACGGCGGACGGGAAGCTCTCCTCGCCGACCTCCCCACCCTTGGGGACCTGATGAAGCAGCTGGTTGCCGCTAAATGAGAAGAGATGGATTCGCTTTTGGGGGGGGCGGCGCCGCAGACGCCAGGAATTGGCGACCAAGAGGGGGAGGTGGGAACACCCATTAAAAGGCTCGTGTCAAAAGCCCAAAGATGTGCCGGAGCATTTCTATGCTTTTTCTTTCCGGGAGGGAGGGGCAGGCTTTCACAGTTTGACATTGATTCCCCGCGGCAGGATAGTGGGGTCTCGCCCTTCTCTTTTACAAATCCTGCAGCAACCTCGAAAATTTCTCCAGACTCTGCGCCCGCTTCATCTTTCCCAGCACCCTCTGCCGTGACGGATCAGGAATGAAATTGATCAGTTTCTTGATCTTCATCAGCACTTGGCGCTCACCGCAGAACTGCTCCTGATAGCCGGCCAGCACGGCACCGATAAACCCTTGCAGTTGCATGCTGCGCTCTCGGTCGCTGGGCGGCTCAACCTGGCGGCTTCGCAGGCGCTCGAACAGAAAAGGGTCCGCCAGCGCCCCGCGCCCCAGCATCAGGCCGGAGAGGCCGGGGATTTCGAGCAGCTCGAGGCCGGTTGCGACATCGTTGATATCGCCGTTGGCGACCAGCGGCAGGGGACAGTCCGCCGCCACCTCGGCGGTCAGCCGGTGGTCGGCGCGGCCTGCGTAGGCATGTTCGACGGTGCGCGGATGGAGAATCAGCCAGTCGATACCGCAGTCGGCGAAGATCGGCAGCAGCTCGAAGATCTGGCGGGGATCGTCGTAACCGGCCCGGCACTTGATCGAAAAATCGACCTTGATCTGCCCCCGCAGCTTGCCCAGCAATGCCGCGAGCTTGAGGGGGTCACGCAGCAGTTCGCCGCCGGTCACGCCGCTCGACATCCGCCCGTAGGGGCAGCCGAGATTGAGGTTGAGATGCCGGGCGCCGGCTGATTGCAGGGCTTCGGCCGCCTCGCACAGCGGCCTTTCACCGTGACCGATGAGCTGCACCACCAGCGGCGTCTCCGCGCCGTGGCTGCCGACCTCGGACAGGTCGCTGCGCGTGACCCGCTTGCGACTGCGTGGCTGCACGCGGACGAACTCGGTAAAGACCAGGTCCGGCGCCACATGGTCGATAAACCACTGGCGCAGCAAGCGGTTGGTCAGCCCCTGCATCGGGGCCAGCATCAGGAGCGGGCGGTGGTCAAAGAGGTTTTCGCTGGAATTCGGATTCATATATGGCGTGTCGGCGGATTGCGTAAAGGCCAGGACCGTGTGCTCTGCGCGGTTGAACGCGGGGGAGCTGAGGATCAGGGCCGGGCGCCTCTTGGAGGCGCTGCGGTCGGTGAAGGGGAAGGGGACGACAACGGATCTATTTTCCGTCCTTGCTCTGCAGGAGAGCCGGCAGCTGGTGGACGCCCTCCAGGAGCCAGCGGGCCGCGGCAAAATCGCCCCCCCGGTTCATCTTGTCGGGGATGGCTGCGACGCTCAGGCCCGCGCGGGCGGCGGAGGTGACCCCCCGCTGCGAGTCCTCCACGGCCAGGCAGCGGGCGGGATCGAGGCCGGCGCGGTCGCAGGCGGCGCGGTACGGCTCCGGGTCGGGCTTCGAGGCCCCGTAGTCCTCGCGGGTGAGGACGAAGTCGAAGAAGCCGAGCAGGCCGCTGTCGCGGTGCATCCGCAAAAAGTTCTCCCGGCGGCAGCTGGTGACGACGGCCATCGGCATCCGGCCGTGGAGTTCCTCCAGGGTCTCCCGCACTCCCGGGATGACCCGCGACTCCTCCCCCAGGAGCCGCCGGTAGATCCGGTCCCGCAGCCGGCGCAGCTCCTGTCTCTCGGCGGCGTCGGCGACGAGGCCGAGCACGCTCTCCCCCAGACGCAGGGAGATGCGGCGGAAATCCTCCAGGGTCAGTTCCACCCCCGCCGTCGAGAGCGCCTCGGCGTTGGCCTGGTAGTAGAGGTGTTCCGTCGCCATCAGCACCCCGTCGTTGTCCCAGAAGATCCCGTCGAACATCGTTCAATCCCTTCCAAACAGGAGACGGAGTTACTTGCCGTCCTTTCGCGGCCGCCCCCTGCCCCGCAGCTCGACGCGGCGGTTCAGGCGGGACTCGATTTCGTCCACGAAAGCCTTCCCTCCGGTCAGTTGGCCGCGCCGGACCGCGCCGAGGATAACCTCCTTCTCCTCGTCGGAGATGCTCTGCCGCATAAACTCGTCGTAGTTCTGCCGGCGCCCCTCGTCCGTCGCTCCCAGGCCCAGGTAGAGGGGGTCGTCGTCGAGCCAGGCGTACCTTTTATGTGAGACCTTGGAACTGCAACTGGACCACGGATAGGCGGCAGGATCGTCGCACATCCCGGCGAACACCGGGTTCATCTCCACGTAGCGGCAGCAGGCCAGCAGATAGGCATTGCTTTCGATGGGGCTGGACTTGAAGCGCCCCTCCCACAAGGTGCCGCTGCGCCCCTCCAGGCGGTTGACGAACCGGGTCTGCCGTCCCGCCAGTCTCTTCATCAGGCGGCTGAGGCTCTCGGCGTCCTCTCCCGGTTCGACGATCAGGTGGAGATGGTTGGTCATGAGGCAGAAGGCGTAGACCTTACACCCGAAGCGCTCTTTCCATTCGCCCAGATTGTCGAGGTAATAGCGGTAATCGTCCCCGTCGGCGAACACCGTCTGGCGGTTGTGGCCGCGCTGAATGATGTGGTGCGGATATTCGGGGAGGAGGATGCGGGCTGTTCTTGGCATGGGGGGAGGCTAGCATGGCGGGATAGTGGGGACAAGAAAATAAATCTGTCCCCTTTTTGTGCTGTCCCCTTTTTGTGCTTTTTGTGCCCTTTTTGTGTCCTTTTTGTGTCCTTTTTGTGTCCTTTTTGTGTCCTTTTTGCTGATGTCTTTTTGGACTATGTCTGTTTGTCAAGCCTGACTCGAAGGCCTCGCGGCCCTTCCGAGATTAAAATCGGTAATGTGTCCCCCCCCTCCCGCCACTATCGATGTTGACAAATAACCGTGTATAACCTAAATTTGTGTAAAACACTAAAGCGGGTTTTGGAGGTTCGCTATGGTTGCAAACAAAATTAGGGAATTCCGCAAAGAGAAGGGTTTCACGCAGGCACAGCTCGCAGGTGCAGTTGGGACCAGTCAGCAGCAAATCCAACGTATTGAAACAGGGAAGCAATCTGTTCGATTTGAGCTTGCTGTAAAGATTTGCGAAGCACTTGGTCGAGAAATGGTGAAAGTTTTTCCGGAGTCAAAGAGGCCGATTGCCAAGGTGCTTAGTGCAATAGACCCTTTTGAAAGGCTCATGATGGATGAGGGCTTGGGCGAGGATATGGGAAAAGCGGGGATAGAGATGGATCCACGTGTTTTTCGCTTTAAGTATCGGCTGCGTGGTGGTGCCGAGGGTGAGCTCCCTTTGTCAGCCAAGGAAAACAGTTTTCTTTGGAAAAAAATTCAAAGCGATGACATGTCAACTCCGTTTGTAGTTTTCAGCGCCTACAATAAAATGGTTGCTTTAAATAGAAGGCACTTGTTGTATTGTCACTTTCTTTGGGATTCTCCATGCTATGAGGCGAATGAGGAGGAGTTCTATGGTTTAAATGTCTACTTAAATGACTCGAAACATGGACTTAGTTTTCGTGTAGACGCCGATGAAGACAATCCAGAGGATGAAGAAGATGACGGACAGATTGGAGATATGTTATTCATGTTGGAAACGAATGTTGAAGAAAACTATATGATTTCATTTATAGATGAGGATGGTGAACGTGCATTCTTTAGAGCAATGGATGTCGCAATGGTTGAAGTCCCATTATGGATAATTGACCCAGACATTCTGACTGAGGAAGAGCTGGCTGAAGAAGAAAGTATGGGTGTGGAATGTTAGGGGGTGGATGCCTCGCGGAACTTCCAAGATTAAAATTGGTAATGTGTCCCCCGAAGCAGGTACGCTCCTTAAGTTTCCTCTATATTGAGGCCTTTCGGAGAAACTTTATCCAGTTCAATCTTCCAGCCTAAGCGTTGCCTTATAAGATATGTTTTCGGCGCCAGAGCTTAAGCCTGATATGAGTTAGCTTTGTGGGGCAGATTCCTCGGGGCAACACCGGCACTTGCTACTTAGGTTATGGGCTTGCTGGTCGCTGTGATCGTATATCCGAGCCATGGTTGATCCGCAGTCTTATTGAAGGGAACTTATGGTTGCCATTTCCGGAGTTGTTGGCAAGATCAGCAGCAGCCTTGCGGTTAGGGTCCTCGGGAGTGTACTCAGCGAAGGGCCCATTGACAAGAAGGCCGAGCGGGAACTCTCGCGGGCGTTCGAAAGGGCGGTCCAAACGTTCTTCGCCGAGTATGGAGATCACTTCGGGAAACCAAAGGATTATTTCCTTGCCCGTGCGGAAAACCGCGATTACGTCATCCAGTCGTTGCATTTCAGCGCCGGGGATTGGGATACCGACGAACTAAATCCGGAAGGATACGATGGGTCCCCCCCAGCCACCCGGGAAGCCCTCATCTTCTTCCTGAAAGCTCTTTACGAGGAAGTGCGCAAGATCCCGATTCTCGACCAGATTTTCGCACAGAAGCGCCACTTCCTCGAAGAGGGGCATGGTTTGGCGCTAACCCAGGAAATTCTCGCCGGGCAGAACCAGTCAAATCAAAGACTCGTTGAGATTCAAACCACCCTAGAAAAGGGCGTCGACCACTCTACCTTGGACCTTGTCCATGATGGGGTTGAGGGGCTTCGTGACGAAATGAAGGAAATCCGTGCTCTCGTCAGGGCAAACTCGCTACCAGAATGTCGCGGTCTGGGCTCGAGCTCCCACTGCGCCGATCGCGCACCTGCCGATACCGACACCCTCATGGAAGCCTATCACCAGCAACTCGACCAATATCGAGACCTCCTTCAGGCCCATCAGCCCACCACGGCCCTCGGGCTCCTCGAAGGGTTCCGGGCGAACACTTGGGACAAATGTAGCCCCGCCGTTCGTTTCCGGGTCCTTACCAATATCGGCGCCGCGCACCTTGCACTTGGCACCCGGGACGAGGCGGCTCGCCTGTTTCTCGAGGCAGAGGCTTTTGACCCCAAGGCCGAAAAAGCTCTCTGCAACGCCGCCCTAGCTCACCTTATCCTCGGAGATCCCGAAAAGGCTCTTCAAATATCCCGGGAGGCAGCTGCCTGTCACCCCGATAGTGGGCAGGCCCACTCGCTGGTGGTGGCCGCAACGGCCGAGAGCGGAGACGATACCGATCCACTCAGGCTGGTTCCCCAAGACCTTCAGGGCCGGCCCGAAGTCGCCTTTCATATCGCCGAATTCTACCGCAAGCGGGGAAACATGATCTGTTGCCGCGACTGGATCAGGCGCGCCTACGATCTGGATCCAACCTCCTGCGACATCCGAAACCACCTCGCCCAGACCCTCCTCGAGGAGGTATTGGAAGATCAATCGGTCCTTTACGAAAAGAATCTCCTCCCCGAGCAGGAAGCGCTGCTGCTCGAGGCCCGGGACCTATTCTCCACCTTATGGGAAGACCTGCAGAAAGCCGAAGCACCGGACCTGATTTCCTCCATCGGAATAAACCTTGGCGCCACTTTCGGTTTGCTCGGCGACCCGAACGAAGCCAGGCGGATTCTGGACGAGACAGCAGCCAGAGGGGCCAAGGATCCCCTGCTGTTCCGGCAGCAGGCCATCCTCGCCATGGAACGGAACGAACCCAGTTCCGCCGCTCAGATCCTGCAGAAACTGCCCGAGGGGAGTTTCCCGGGGCAGGCCCTGTTCGAGGCGGATGCCCTAGTCGCAACCGGGCGATATGAAGAGGCCCAAACCCGAATAGAGTCTTTTTTGGCCGGGTCTGAATCAGAGGAGGCCGTGGCGGTCGCCAAGGCGCTGCGGGTTCAAACTCTACAGAGGATTGAGGGGCCCGAAGCTTGTATCGCATCGGCCGAAGCGGCCTCCCGAGAGCACTCGGGGAATGTCCGGCTCCTGGTCGTACTCGCCAACGCCCACCAAGTCAACGGCGAGGCGGCGGAGGCGCTGAGGTGTGTCGATAAGGCAAGGGACCTGCTGCAGGAGGGTTCCCCCTACTTTGACCGGGTGGTTGTCGCAGAAGGGTATTTCGAGCTCGGGGAGTACGGCCAAGCGCTGCCACTGTACCGGGATCTGGCCACCCCTCCGCACAACTCGAAGGCCCTGCAACGCCTGCTGATCTGTTTGGTGGAGGAAGATATGACAAGGGAGGCCCTGAGTCGGATTCAGAGTCTTCCTGTGGAATTTCTGCAGAATCCTTTTTACAGCAAGATCTCCGCACATATCCACCTTCGCGTCGGCAACGAGGGCGAGGCACTGAGGCTACTGGAACTTTACCTCGATGCCTCCCCGAAGGACCTGCGCAGCCGGCTGAACTGGTTGCATCTCCTTGCCAAGAAGGGGCAGAGAGAGAAGGTAGTCACGTTCCTGAAGGGTGTTTCTCACGATCCCGAAGCTGATTCCGAGGCCCAGGTCGCTCTCTTCCAGATAGCGGCACGCCACGGTCTCTTTGAAAGGGCTTGTGGGCTAGCTTATCGCACCGTGCGGGACGGGCGCCCCGCCGAGACAACCCATATGGGGTACATAAACCTTTTCTTGATTCAGGGAAACAACTGGTCGCCGGAATTCAAAACCTCTCTTAGCCCGAGTTGTGTCTGCCTGGATACTGCCTTTACGATTGAGGCCCAGGACGGACGGACGACAACCTACATCATTGAGGATACGCCTGGTTCAAACCCATTCGGGGAAAGCTTTCCCCCTAGCCACCAGCTCGCCGTTCGGGCTATGGGCTTGAAGGTTGGGGAGAAATTCGCCCTGATCGAGGACCCATTCAAAACAGAGATGGCTCGAATCACGCAGATCAGGCACAAGTACCTTCACGCCCTTGAGAATATCCGCGATGGCTTCGAAGTTCGCTTCCCCGGCCAGCAAAGCCTTTTCAGCCTCTCTCTTCAAAAAAACCAGAACGGGACTCTCGACCTCCAACCCATCATCGATTCTCTTGGCCGGAGAAAACAGGCCGCCCTCTATTTGGATGCTCTGTACCGACAGCACCCCATTCCTATAGGGGTGGTGGCAAAAAGGTTCGGTACCCACCCTGTCGATCTCTGCCTGGGGATGATGAACATGCCCGGGCATCCGGTCTTGTGCTGTGAGGGGACCCCGGAGGAGCGGGACAGCACTCTGAGAGCCCTCGCGCAAAGCGAAGCTGGTTTTGTTGTCGACCCAGTGACCCTCTATTGCCTGCATGCCCTTGAGATCCAGGGCCAAGTCCTCGCAGCGGCAGGCCGCCTCGGGGTCACCCAGTCTGGACTGAACCTGCTTTTGCGCTTGGCGGAAGAGAGGCGATTGTTCTCTGGGTCAGGAACCCTCCGTGCGGAAGGTAAAGCGATCCACTTTGCAGAACACACAGAGGAGGGAAAAAGGAGATCCGTCCAGTTTGTCGAGGGGGTGATCGCCTGGGCGGAATACAACTGTGATCTTCTGCCCGCCGTCGGCGCGGCTGATGCCGAAGGTCGGCTGCGGGAGTTTGACTCCCTCATGGATGTAGCTTTCGTGGACACCCTGTTAGCGGCCAGTGGGTCGGGACGGATGATTTTGTCGGACGACCTCCGGCTGCGTGCCTATGGGAAGGGCGCCTTGGGGGTCGAGGGGGCCTGGACCCAAATCCTACTGAACTACGGGGCCGAGGAGGGGCAGATCGCCGAGCAGGATCTTCGCGAAGCTACGACGGGCCTCATCCGGGGGAATTTTTCCTTCTTGAGCATCAATGCGCGATACCTTGAACACCTCGGCGAGGCTTTCGGGTGGAGCATCGCCCCCGACCTCGAGAAAGCTTTGGCCCGCCTTGGGGATCGAAATGTCGACCCGGTGACCTCACATCGCGTTGCGGTCGATTTCCTGCTCATCCTCTGGCAGCGCCAACTCTTCCATGGCAAGAAGGAAAAAATCACCTACGCGGTGCTGAACCAACTCTTCCGGCACGGGGGAAACAAAATTCCCCTTGGTGTGAATGCCTTGGCCAAGTTTATGGTGGGTGCCCACTGCTTCGGCCTGCTGTCCGAGTCAAGCCTGATGCGTTTCCAGTACAGTATGGCACAGTGGTGCATAGGGCACTTCATACCAATCCCCCCCTATCTGGTACGGCGCGAGTTACGGGGACAGCATACTTAATTGGTGGTCTTGCGTTGAGTGAGGCCAAAGAAAAAGGGCGACCAGCAGGTCGCCCTTTTTCGTGTCGATAGGTGGAAAAGATCTACTTCCCCCACTTCTCCCGAATCCGCGCCACCGCGGTCTCGACATTCTCCCGATCCCCGAAGGCCGAGAGCCGGAAGTAGCCTTCGCCGCTGGGGCCGAAGCCGCTGCCGGGGGTTCCGACGACGAAGCACTCGTTGAGGAGCTTGTCGAAGAAGTCCCAGCTGCTCATCCCTTCCGGCGTTTTCAGCCAGATGTAGGGGGCGTTGACGCCGCCGTAGCACTGAATTCCCGCTTCGGTGAGGCCTTCGCGGATGATGCGGGCGTTCTCCATGTAGTAGTCGATGACCTCCTTGACCTGGGCCCACCCCTCGTCGGAGTAGACGGCCTGGGCGGCTTTCTGGACCGGGTAGCTGACGCCGTTGAACTTGGTGCTCTGGCGGCGGTTCCACAGCTTGTTCAGGGAGACCTTCTCGCCGTCCTTTGTCGTCCCCATCAGCTCCTCGGGGACGACGGTCAGGCCGCAGCGCACCCCGGTGAAGCCGGCGGTCTTGGAAAAGGAGCGGAACTCGATGGCGCACTTCTCGGCACCCGCGATCTCGTAGATGGAGTGGGGGATGCCCGGCTCGGGGATGAAGGCCTCGTAGGCGGCGTCGTAGAAGATGACGGCGTCGTTCTTGATCGCGTAGTCGACCCAGCCCTGAAGCTGCTCCCGTGTGGCGACGGTGCCGGTGGGGTTGTTGGGGAAGCAGAGGTAGATGATGTCGACCTTCTCTTCGGGGTAGGCGGGGGCGAAGTTGTTCTCCGCGGTGTAGGGCATGTAGACGATGTTCTCGTAGTAGCCCTGCTCGTCCGCCTCGCCGGTGCGGCCGACCATGACGTTGGTGTCGTTGTAGACCGGGTAGACCGGGTCGCCGATGGCGACCTTGCAGGAGAGGTCGAAGATGTCGAGGATGTTGGCGCAGTCGCACTTGCTGCCGTCGCTGATGAAGACCTCGCTCGTTTTCAGCGACACGCCGAGGGGCTTGTAGGCCTTGTCGATGATGGTCTCGATGAGCCACCCGTAGCCCTGCTCGGGACCGTAGCCGTGGAAGGTCTCCCCCTTGGCCATGTCGTCCACGCCGTCGTGGAAGGCCTTGAGCACGGCCGGCACCAGCGGCTTGGTGACGTCGCCGATGCCGAGGCGGATGACCTTGGCGTCGGGGTGGGCGGTGGTGAATTCGCTGACCCGGCGGCCGATCTCGGGGAAGAGGTAGCCGGCCTTCAGTTTCAGGTAATTGTCGTTGAGACGTGCCATGAATTTCCTCCGGAAAAAACTTTTTAAATCAGATTCTGTCTCACGCAAAGCCGCAAAGACGCCAAGAAAATCAAGACCTTGATTTTGGTCTTCCCTTGCGGCTTTGCGTCTTGAGTGAGCGCAGCGGACGGGCGTGAGAAAAAGGGTGTGAAAACTTATTTCAGGCCAAGAACGTCCTGCATGTCGTAAAGGCCCGGTTCTTTGCCGGCCAGCCAGCCGGCGGCGCGCACCGCCCCGCGGGCGAACATGTCGCGGCTCATGGCGCGGTGGGTGAGCTCGATGCGCTCGCCCATGCCGACGAAGTAGACGGTGTGCTCGCCGATGATGTCGCCGCCGCGCACGGTCTGCATGCCGATCTCTTCCTTGGTCCGCTCGCCGCACATCCCCTCGCGGTGATAGTTGGCGACCTTGTTGTAGTCGCGGTCGAGGGCGTCGGCGACGATCTCGCCCATGCGCACGGCGGTGCCGCTCGGGGAGTCCTTCTTCTTGTTGTGATGCAGCTCGACGATCTCCACGTCGAAGGCCTCGCCGAGGGTGGCGGCCATGTCCTTGAGGAGCTTGAAGCAGAGGTTGACCCCGACGCTCATGTTGGGGGCGAAGACGACGGGGATGGTCCCGGCGGCATCCTCCACCACGGCGCGCTGCTCGGGGGTGAGGCCGGTGGTGCCGACCACCATCGTCTTGCCGAGCTTTTTGCAGACTCCCAGGTTGGCCAGGGTGACCTCGGGCCAGGTGAAGTCGATCAGAACGTCGGCGCCGGAGAGGGCCTGCTCCAGGGAGTCGGTGATGGCGACGCCGAGCTGGCCGCAGCCGGCCACGAGGCCTGCGTCCTCGCCGAGCTTCGGATTGCCGGGCGCCTCGACGGCCCCGGCGACCTGCAGCCCCTCGGCCTCGGTGACGAGGGTGATGATGCGCCCGCCCATGCGGCCGGCGGCGCCGGTAACGGCAACCTTGATCATGCGTGAATCCTTTTGGTTTCACCACGGAGGGACTGAGACACAGGGAAAATCCGGCTTGGGGAAAATCCCTAATCCCTCTTCCGGTTTGTGGTCACTCTTCCGTGGTTCTGTGGCAATGGTAGTGTGCTTTGGCCTGGCTTGAGACGCGTCACGTGTCACGCGTCACCCGTCACGGCCTTCAAATCACATCGTATTTCATCAAAATCGCCTTGAGCTTCTCCAGGCTGGCCGGCTGCATGCCGACCAGGGGCAGCCGCACGTCGGCGCTGATCTTGCCCATCAGGCCCAGGGTGGTCTTCACCGGGACCGGGTTGGCTTCGATGAACATCGCGGTGTGGAACTCGAGGAGCTCCAGGTGCAGTTTGCGGGCGGTGGCGTAGTCCCCCTCTTCGGCGGCGGTCACCATCGCCTTGACCCGGGCCGGGATGGCGTTTGACGAGACGGAGATGACCCCGACGGCCCCGCAGGCCATCATCGGGAAGGTGAGGAAGTCGTCGCCGCTGATGACGTCGATCTTGTCGCCGGCCTTGGCGAGAATCTCGCTGACCTGGGTCAGGCTGCCGGAGGCCTCCTTGATGGCGACGATATTGTCGATCTCGGCGAGGCGGGCGGTGGTGTCGGAGGTCATGTTGATGCCGGTGCGCCCGGGGACGTTGTACAGGACCTGGGGCAGGGCGACGGCTTCGGCGATCGCCTTGTAGTGCTGGTAGATTCCCTCCTGGGAGGGTTTGTTGTAGTAGGGACAGACCAGGAGCAGGCCGTCGGCCCCCATCTCCTTGGCTCCCTCGGAGAGGTGGATGGCCTCGGCGGTGTTGTTGGCGCCGGTGCCGGCGATCACGGGGCCGCGCCCCGCCACCTGGTCGATGCAGACGTGGATGACCCGGGCGTGCTCCTCGAAGCCGAGGGTGGCGGACTCGCCGGTGGTGCCGCAGGGCACGATGACGTCGGTACCGTTTTCGATCTGGAACTCGACGAGCTGGCGGTATCCTTCTTCGTCGAAGCGCCCCTCTGCGTCGAAGGGGGTGACGATGGCGACCATGGACCCCTTGAACATAACAACCTCCTCCTCAAAAATCTTTGTGAAAAAGCGTCCTGGATGACCGATGTGGGGCTGTTGGACGGGCTAAACAGGTATTCCTAGCACACCTTTTGGGCAATGTCAAAGACCGTTCTACTGGCCCTCGCGAGGGACGATTTCGCCGATTTCGACGGCGATGCTTTCGACCCGCAACCCCCCGATGGAATAGAGGGCCCGCACCCCGTAGCGGTAGGGTTGATCGTTTTGGACCTCGAAGTCCTCGTAGCGGGGTTCGGCCGCGGGCTCGATGTTGATGGGCCGGGGGGGGAAGGGGGCGCCTGGTGCGCGCCGGTAGACGTGGTAGCCGACCAGCTCGGCCAGGGGCGGACCCGGCAGCGGTTTTTCCCAGGAGAGACGAACCAGGCGGTCGAGGCCCTCGCCCGCGACCCGGCCCGGGGCGGGGGGCGGGGGAAGAAAGGGGCGGCGGGCCGAGGCCGAGGCCCCGACACGGCCCGAGCCGGTGTAGGGCGCGACCCGGTAGCGGTAGCCGGTGGCCGGCTCCACTTCATAGTCGACGATGCTCAGCCGGTCGTCGGAGCGGTCGGCCTCGAGCAGGTAGTCGAGGTCGACGATCTGCAGCAGGATCGAGGTGTCGCGGCACTCGGGGCAGTCCTCGGCCGGGTCGTAGTCCATGCGGTAGACCCGGAACCCCTCCAGGTTCTTGAGTTCGGAGCCGTCCTGGTTGCGGGTGGGAATGGTCCACTCGATGAGCATGCGTCCCCCCTGCTGGTGCAGCACCAGGTCTGGGGGAGCCGCAGGCATGGGCTTGCCGAGCGGGCGCAGGGGCCCCTTGCGCCCGCAGCCGGACAGGGTGGCGAGAAGGAGCAGGAGGGCGACGAGGATCAGGCTCTTTGTAAAGTGCTTTGGCATCCGGGTTTTCCTGCGTTCTTTGACCGTTCGAGTTCGGAGGAGGTTTTATTGTTCCCCGGCCCGCTCCCGGCGCGCCCTGGCGATCTCTCGCTCGACAGCCTCGCGGGCGGTGCCGCCGGTGGCGCGGCGGGCGTTGACCGAGGCGTCGAGGGTCACGAAATCGTAGATGTCCTCGCCGATGCTCTCGGAGAACTGGCGGAACTCCTCGAGGCTCAGTTCGGGGATGTCCTTGCCCGTTTCGAGGCAGTAGCGCACCGTCTTGCCGACGATCTCGTGGGCGTTGCGGAAGGGGATTCCCTTGCGCACGCAGTAGTCGGCCACGTCGGTGGCGGTGGAGNAGAAGCCGCGGGCGGCGGCCACCCGCATGTTCTCAGCCTGGACCTTCATCTCGGCGATCATGTCGGCGAAGATCTTGAGCGAGCCCTTGACCGTGTCGACCGTGTCGAAGAGCGGCTCCTTGTCTTCCTGCATGTCCTTGTTGTAGGCAAGCGGCAGGGCCTTCATCAGGGTCAGAAGGCTGATCAGGTTGCCGTAGACCCGGCCGGTCTTGCCCCGCACCAGCTCCGGCACGTCGGGGTTCTTCTTCTGAGGCATGATGGAGCTGCCGGTGCAGAAGGCGTCGGTCAGTTCGACGAAGGCGAAGTCGGCGCTCGACCACAGGATGAGCTCTTCGGAGAGGCGCGAGAGGTGCATCATGAGGATGGAGGAGGCGGCGCAGAACTCGAGGGCGAAGTCGCGGTCGGAGACCGAGTCGAGGCTGTTGCGCGTGACCCCGTCGAAGCCGAGCTCGGCGGCGACCCATTCCCGGTCGATGGGGAAGGTGGTGCCGGCCAGGGCCCCGGCCCCGAGGGGCAGGACGTTGAGGCGCTTCAGCACGTCGGCCATGCGCCCGGCGTCCCTTTTCACCATCTCGTAGTAGGCGAGCATGTGGTGGGCGAAGAGGATCGGCTGGGCGGTCTGCAGGTGGGTGTAGCCGGGCATGATCACCGCGAGGTTCCCCTCGGCCTGTGCGAGGAGGGAGCCCTGCAGCTTGTCGAGGTATTCGAGGATCTCGGCCAGCTCGTCGCGCAGGTAGAGGCGCACGTCGAGGGCGACCTGGTCATTGCGGGAGCGGGCTGTGTGCAGCTTGCCCCCGACCGTGCCGATGCGCTCGATGAGGCGCGCCTCGATGTTCATGTGGATGTCTTCGAGGCTGACGGAGAATTCGAAGCTGCCCGCCTCGATCTCGGCGAGGATCGCCCCGAGGCCTTCGACGATGGTGTCGGCCTCGGCGGTCTCGATGATCCCCTGCCGGGCTAGCATCCGCGCGTGGGCGATCGAGCCCTGGATGTCGTAGCGGTACATGCGCTGGTCGAAGTCGATGGAGGCGGTGAACTCCTCGACGAACTTGTCGGTGGGCTGGGTGAAGCGGCCTGCCCAGGGTTTGTCGCTCATATTTTTCTTCTCCTGTGGAAACGGCCCTTTTTCGCAATCTCGTCGTCGGCCTTCATTCGCTGCTTGTGCGGCGTACCTCGGTACGGCTCCGCGCGCTCACTCGGCTTCCTTGATCTTGCGAAAAATTGCTCATTTCTTGGGGCTGTGGTTTTTTCCTAAAACCGAAAACATGGAACATGAAACCTGCAGATGAAGACCAACAACGATCAGAGAATCTTTCCCTCGCCCCCGGCCTCGGCCACGCCCCGCACCAGCTCCTCGCCTGCCATGCGGATCCAGCCGTGTTCCCGGGACGGCCGGAAGACGGCGTGGATCTTCAGGGGGACCCGGGTTGTGCGGGGGTCGAGCTCGTGGAACAGGGGAAGGTTGAAGTAGTAGAGCCTTGTTTCGAGGCCGAAGCGCAGCCGGCACACCGGCAGGCCGTCGAAGTCGTCGGTGGCGAACTCGGCGAGCCGGACCTGCTCCAGCTTGTGGTGCTTGTGAATGATCACCGAGGAGTGCCCGAAGGTGCCCTCGCCCTCGATGCCGTCGCATTCGGTCTCGGCGGAGGCGTTGCAGAAGACGGTGGTGGTATCGCGCACCCCGGGGGTGTATTCCAGGTACTCCCCGTAGAAGCCGTTGATCACGTCGCGGAAGGCGTGGTGTTCGGGCTTGGGGTTGCACTCGATGACCATCAGCAGGTCGAGGCGCTGCCGGGTCTCGAAAAAGAGTTCGTCGGCTTTCTTGATGATGACGCTGATGTTCGACTGGTAAAGGTCGCGGTAGACGTAGTCGAGGCAGATCAGGGCCATGAAGTTGAAGCAGCTCGGGTGGCAGCGGAACAGAGGGAAGATCTTGCCCCGGTAGAGGTCGTGGAAGGCGTCGAGGTTCTCCTCCCCGACAAAGGGGTGGCTCTTGGCTTCGAGGAAGACCCGCAGCCGGCCGTCGGCTTCTTTGGCCGCCACCACGCACCAGTTGACCGGCACCTGTTCCACGTCGCCTGCGTCGAGGTCCTCCTCCACCGAGGCGAGGGCCTCGGCGTTGTCTTCCCGGTAGCGCTCCAGGACCTGGCGGTACTCGGACAGTCGCACATGCTCGACTCCGAAGACGGTCACCGTGTTGGGGCGGAAGCGCTCGCCGACGAGGGCGATGGCCTCCTCGACCCGGTCCGCCGGCAGGGTGCTTTCGGGGAAGAGGAGGAAATGGAGTTTTTTCAGGTTCCCCTCGCCCTCGGCCACCATTTCCAGGATGGAGCGCACCTGGCCCCATTTCTGCTCGGGGTCGGCCACCCTGTAGGCGAAGTCCGACAGGCGCAGGCGGTTGGGGATCTGGCAAACCAGGCTGTGCAGGTGGTGGCCCGAGGGGAATTCGAGGTGGATGTCTTTCTCGACGACGCGGACCATGGCCTCAGACCCGGGACGAGTCGAAGCCGCCCGGCACTTCGCCCTCGGCGCTGCGCGCCGGCGGCGCGCCGTTGCTCCAGCCCAGGTCGGGAAAGACCTTGGAGAGGATGTGGCGGGTGCCGGCGGGCAGGTCGTAGGAGAGGAGCCGGTCCTTGGGCACCCATCGGGCCTCGGTGCACTCCTGCCCGTCGGGGACGAGGTCCCGGCTCAGGGGGGAGGCGCGGTAGTAGAGGATGATGAAGTGGTCGTTGTCGGCCCCGACGCTGACGTGCTCGAAGACGTCGATGAACCCCTCGACGTGGACCTCGATCCCCACCTCCTCGAGCACCTCGCGGTGGAGGGCCTGCAGAATCGGCTCGCCCGGGTCGATCCGGCCCCCCGGCATGACCCACTGGCCGCAGAAGGGGTGGATGCAGCGCCGGGTGAGGACGATGCGCTCCTGCGCGTCGACGATGCAGGCGACCACCGAGGTCTTGATGTGGGGTTGTTTCTTGAAGTCCATGGCCGGCGCGGAAACGGCCCTTTTCTGCAATCTCGGCGTCAGACTGCGGGATGACACTCTCGACGTACCCGGGTACGCCTCGAGGATCATCCCTTGTCTTCCTTGACCTTGCAAAAAATGGCGCGTTTCTTTTCCCCTCGGGGTTCAATCCTTAAAGCTTACAGCTGCCTTACCTGTTTTTTTGCATCATGCTGCGGATGCGCAGTCGCAGGGAGTTGATTTTGATGAAGCCCTCGGCGTCGGCCTGGTTGTAGACCTCGTCCGCCTCGAAGGTGGCGAATTCGACGTTGAACAGGCTGTCGGTCTCGCTCTGGCGACCGACGACCCGGCAATGCCCTTTGTACAGCTTGACCCGGGCCTTGCCGTTGACGGTCTTCTGGGTGTCGTCGATCAGTGCCTGAAGGGCTTCGCGCTCGGGAGCGAACCAGTAGCCGTTGTAGACCATCTCGGCGTAGCGGGGGATCAGGGAGTCGCGCAGGTGCATGACCTCGCGGTCCATGGTGATCGACTCGACGCCGCGGTGGGCCTCCTCGAGGATTGTGCCGCCGGGGGTCTCGTAGACGCCGCGGCTCTTCATGCCGACGTAGCGGTTCTCCATCAGGTCGACGCGGCCGATGCCGTGCTTGCCGCCCAACTCGTTCAGCTTGAACAGCAGGTCTGCCGGGGAGAGCTGCTCGCCGTTGACGGCGATCGGGTCGCCGTTCTTGAACTCGATCTCCACGTACTCGGGGGTGTCGGGCGCCTCTTCCGGGGCGACGCTGAGTACGTACATGTGCTCGGGGGCCTCGGCCCAAGGATCTTCCAGCACGTCTCCCTCGAAGCTGATATGCAGCAGGTTGCGGTCGGAGCTCCAGGGGTTCTTTTTGCTGGTCGGCACCGGGATGCCGTGCTTCTTGGCGTACTCCTCCAGGGCGGTGCGGCTGTTCAGATCCCACTCGCGCCAGGGGGCGATGACCTTGACCGCCGGGTCGAAGTGGTAGTAACCGAGTTCGAAGCGCACCTGGTCGTTGCCCTTGCCGGTGGCCCCGTGGCTGACGGCGTCGGCCCCTTCGGCGGCGGCGATCTCCATCTGCTTCTTGGCGATCAGCGGCCGGGCGATGCTGGTGCCGAGGAAGTAGCGCCCCTCGTAGATGGCGTTGGCGCGGAACATGGGGAAGACGAAGTCGCGCACGAACTCCTCGCGGAGGTCTTCGATATAGCACTTGCTGGCGCCGGTCTTCTTCGCCTTCTCGGGGATGTGGTCGAGTTCCTCGCCCTGGCCGAGATCGGCGCTGAAGGCGATGACTTCGCATCCGTACTCCTCGACCAGCCATTTGAGGATGATGGAGGTGTCGAGTCCGCCCGAATAGGCGAGAACCGCTTTTTTGATCTAACCTTTTTTGCTCATGGGTGGCTCCTTGAAAAAATTCGGATGATATGTTCTGTCATGCAGCTTATTGTTTACAGCTTACAGCTTACAGCTTAACCACATAGGTGTCTGCGATCTTGTCGTGCAGGCCCTGTTTCTGGGAGTCGAAGGCCACCACCAGATAGCCGATGCCGAGCAGGATGCCGGAGAGGAACTTGCCCGGCACCTCGCGCAGGAAGGCTCGTCCGTAGCCGATATCGGCGCCGTCGGTGCGGATGACCCGGATCCGGACCGCCATCTTGCCCGGGGTCTGGCCGCAGTATCCGGTGAAGAAGACGAAGTAGGCGACGTCCAGGACCATCCCGAAGATCCAGACCACGAAGGCGAACATCCCCTGCCCGTCGGTGGAGAGATGGACCCCGGTGAGCGTGGGGATCGCGCCCAGCAAGATCGCCGTGACCAGGGTGACGGCGGTCACGATCACCGAGTCGACGACGGCTCCCACCGCCCGGACCCAGAAGCCGGCCTTGGGCTGCTCCTCGGCGGAGAGGGGGGGCGGAGCCGGCGTGGGGGCGGGCAGCGGCTGCGCCGGCCCGGCAAAGGGAAAGGCCTGCCGGCACCTGGGGCAGGTCACCCGGTTCGTTCCGGGGGGGACGGTCCCCGGGGCGAGGTCCCGGGAAAACCCGCAATGGGGGCAGGAAAGGGTCATCGGATCGCCGCTTCCAGCTTAAAGCCGGCTCCCCATCAACGTCGCCATGATCGCCTTCTGCACGTGGAGCCGGTTCTCCGCCTCGTCGAAGACGACCGAGTGGGGCCCTTCGATGACCTCGTTGGAGATCTCCTCGCCGCGGTGGGCGGGCAGGCAGTGCAGCACGATGCAGCCGGGGGCGGCGGCGGACACGATCCCGCCGTCGATCTGGAATCCGGCGAAGGCCTTCTCCCGCTCCTTCTGCTCCTGCTCCTGGCCCATGCTGGCCCAGACGTCGGTGTTGAGCACGTCGGCCCCGGCGGCGGCCTGCGCCGGGTCGTCGGTGTAGAGGATGCTGGCCCCGGCCGCCTTCGCCCGCGCGACCACCTCGGGGTGGGGCTCGTAGCCCTTCGGGGTGGCCACCCGCAGCTCGAAGCCGAAGACCGCGGCGGCGTTGATCCAGCTGTTGGCCATGTTGTTGCCGTCGCCGATCCAGCAGTACTTGAGCCCCTCGATGGCGCCCTTGTGCTCGATGACGGTGAAGAGGTCGGCCATGACCTGGCAGGGGTGGTACATGTCGGTGAGGCCGTTGATGATCGGGATGTCGGACCAGCGCCCCAGTTCCTCGACCGCTTCCTGGGAGAAGGTGCGGATCATGATGCCGTCCACGTAGCGGGACATGACCCGGCCGGTGTCCTTGACCGGCTCGCCGCGGCCCATCTGGGTGGTGCTCGAGGAGAGGAACAGGGCGTGGCCGCCGAGCTGGAACATCCCCACCTCGAAGGAGACCCGGGTGCGGGTGGAGCTCTTCTCGAAGAGCATCCCCAGGGTCTGGCCCTCGAGCAGGCGGTGCGGCTCGCCGCGCTTCTGCTTCTCCTTCAGCTCGCGGGTCAGGGCGAAGATGCCGTCGAGTTCGGCGCGGCTCCAGTCGGAAAGGCAAAGGAAGTCTTTTTTCACGTCAGGCTCCTGAGTAGGGGTAAGGAAAAAGGCGGTCGGAAAAAGGTTCCGGAACCCTTTCTCCTTTAACCTTTTCCCTTTCTCCTGAAATTATTGTTCTGCGAGGATGCCGTCGAGGATGTCGACCGCCTCGTCGATCTCCTGCCGGGTCACGATCAGCGGCGGCAGGAAGCGCAGCACGTTGCCGACGGTGCAGTTGATGAGCAGGCCGCGGCGCAGCGCCTCCTTGACCATCTCGCCCCCCTCAACGGAGAGCTGCATGCCGAGGATCAGCCCCCGGCCGCGGATCTCGGTGACAATGGGGTAGCGCCCTTTGAACTCTTCGAGACGTTCGCGCAGGTAGTCTCCCATGGCGACGCAGTTCTCGATGACGCCGTCCTCGAGAATGGTCCGGAAGGCGGCGACCCCGGCGGCGGCCATCAGCGGGTTGCCGCCGAAGGTGGAGCCGTGGGTGCCGGGGCCGAGGCTCTCGGCGATCTTCTCCCGGGCTACCATGGCCCCGATGGGGGGGCCGCCGGCGAGGGCCTTGGCCAGGGTCATGATGTCGGGTTCCACACCTTCGTACTGGTAGGCGAAGAGCCGACCGGTCCTCCCGCAGCCCACCTGCACCTCGTCGAAGATCAGCAGCAGTCCGAACTCGTCGCAGATCCGGCGCACCTCGGCCAGGTATCCCGGCGGCGGGACGTTGACCCCGCCTTCTCCCTGGAGCGGCTCGAGCATGACGGCGCAGGTGTTGGGGCCGACCGCGGCGCGCAGCGCCTGGAGGTCGCCGAAGGGGACGAACTTGAAGCCGGGAACGACCGGTTCGAAGCCGCTGCGGACCTTCTCCTGGCCGGTGGCGCTGATGGTGCCGATGGTGCGGCCGTGGAAGGATGCGAGCGCGGTGATGACCTCGAAGCGGTCCTGTCCGGAGGCCTCCCTGCTGTGCTTGCGCGCCAGCTTCATGGCCGCCTCGTTGGCCTCGGCCCCCGAGTTGCAGAAGAAGACCCGGTCGCCGAAGGAGTGGGCGCAGAGCAGCTCGGCCAGCTCGATCTGTGCCGGGATGTGGAAGTAGTTAGAGCAGTGCAGCAGCTTCGCGGCCTGCTCCTGCAGCGCCGTCACCACCTTCGGGGGGCAGTGGCCGAGGTTGTTCACCGCCACCCCGGCCAGGAAGTCGAGGTACTCCTTGCCGTCGGCGTCCCACAGGCGGCAGCCATCGCCGCGGGTCGCCACCAGGGGGTAGCGGCCGTAGGTCTTGGCGACGTGCCTGTCGCCCCGGGCGATCCACTCTTCGGACAGGCTCATTGGTCGAACCTCGCGATGGCGGTGCCGATCCCCTTGTCGGTGAAGATCTCCAGGAGCACGGCGTGCTCCATGCGGCCGTCGATGATGTGGGTCTTGTGGACCCCCTCCTCCACGGCGTCGACGCAGCAGTTGACCTTGGGAATCATGCCTCCGGAGATGGTGCCGTCGTTGATCAGGTCGGGCACCCGGGCGACGTCGATGGTGGAGATCAGCCGGCCGTTGCCGTCCTTGACCCCCTCCACGTCGGTGAGCAGGATCAGTTTTTCGGCCCGCAGGGCCCCGGCGACCCGCCCGGCGACCAGGTCGGCGTTGATGTTGTAGGTTTCCCCCTCGAGGCCGACCCCGATCGGGGCGATGACCGGGATGAAGTTGCTTTGCTCAAGGGCCTCGATAATGGTCGGCTGAACCCGCTCGACCTCGCCGACCATGCCGATGTCGATAATTTCGGGGGTGAGGGTGTCGGGGTTGACCGCGGTCATCGCCAGCTTGCGGGCCTGGATCAGGTTTCCGTCCTTGCCCGAGAGGCCGACGGCCTTGCCGCCGTGGCGGTTGATGTTGCCGACGATCTCCTTGTTGACCTTGCCGCCGAGGACCATCTCCACCACGTCCATGGTCTCCCTGTCGGTGACCCGCATCCCCTGGATAAAGCGGGTCTCCTTGCCCATCGCCTCCAGCACCCTGCCGATCTGGGGGCCGCCGCCGTGGACCACCACCGGGTTGAGGCCGATGTATTTCATGAGGATGATGTCCTGGGCGAAGCCCTCCTTGAGGCGTTCTTCGACCATGGCGTTGCCGCCGTACTTGATGACGATGGTCTTGTTGGAGAAGCGCTTGATGTAGGGCAGCGCCTCCATCAGGACGTTGGCTTTTTCGATCAGTTCTTTCATGGCTTAATATCCGTAACGCGTGACGTGTGACAAGTGACGCGTAAAACAGAGGTGACCTCTCGTCACGCGTCACCCGTTACGCGTCACGGCAGTTAAAGGATGTACCGCGACAGATCCTCGTCCTGGACGATTTCCGAGAGGCGTTCGCGCACGTAATCGGCGTCGATGTCGATGCTCTGCTCCCGGATCTCCGGGGCTTCGAAGGAGAGGTCCTCGAGGAGCTTCTCCATGATGGTGTGCAGGCGCCGCGCCCCGATGTTCTCGGTGCGGTCGTTGACGGAGGTGGCGGTGCGGGCGATCTCGCGCACCGCGTCGTCGCGGAAGACCAGATCGATCTCCTCGGTCTCCAGCAGGGCGGTGTACTGGCGGAGCAGGGCGTTTTTCGGCTCGGTGAGGATGCGCACGAACTCCTCTTCGCCCAGGCTCTTGAGTTCCACCCGGATCGGGAAGCGCCCCTGCAGTTCGGGGATCAGGTCGCTCGGCTTGGCGACGTGGAAGGCCCCGGCGGCGATGAACAGGATGTGGTCGGTCTTGACCGGCCCGTACTTGGTGTTGACGGTGCTCCCCTCGACGATGGGCAGGATGTCCCGCTGCACCCCCTCGCGGGAGACCTCGGGGCCGCGGCCCCCCTCGCGGCTGGCGATCTTGTCGATCTCGTCGATGAAGATGATGCCGCTCTGCTCGGTGCGCTCCCGGGCCAGGGTGTGGACCTTGTCCATGTCCACCAGCTTTTCGGCCTCGGTCTCGACGAGCATCAGGCGGGCGTCGGCCACCTTCATGCGCCGCCGCTTGGTCTTCTTGGGAAAGAGGTTGCCGAACATCTCCTTGATCCCGGAGCCCATGTCCTCGCCGCCCTGGGGGCCGAAGATCTGCATCGGCGGGGCTACGCTCTCCTCGGTCTCCACCTCGACATAGCGGTCGTCAAGGGAGCCAAGGCGCAGCAGCTTGCGCAGCTTGTCGCGGGTCGCCTCGCGGCCCTCTCCGCTGGAGGCCTCCCCCGGCAGCAACAGGTCGAGCAGGCGCTCCTCGGCATGGTCCTCGGCCTTGACCCGGACCTTCTGGGCCTCCTCCTCCTTGACCATGATGATGGCCAGTTCGAGCAGGTCGCGGACCATGCTCTCCACATCCCGGCCGACGTAACCGACCTCGGTGAACTTGCTCGCTTCCACCTTGATGAAGGGGGCCTGTGCGAGCTTGGCCAGGCGCCGGGCGATCTCGGTCTTGCCGACCCCGGTGGGGCCGATCATGATGATGTTTTTTGGGGCGATCTCGTCGCGCAGTTCAGGGGGGACCTGCTGGCGACGCCAGCGGTTGCGCAGGGCCACTGCAACGGCCCGCTTTCCCTCCTTCTGGCCGATGATGTAGCGGTCCAGTTCGGAGACGATCTCGCGGGGGGTGAAATTGGTCATGACAGGGCCTCCACGAGAATCTGGTCGTTGGTGTAGATGCAGATGCCCGCGGCGATCTTCATCGCCTCCTCGCAGATTTCGGCGGGGGGTAGCTCCGAGTGGGACTGCAGGGCACGGGCAGCCGCCAGGGCGAAGGAGCCGCCCGAGCCGATGGCGGCGATGCCGTCGTCGGGCTCGATGACATCGCCGGCCCCGGAAATGACGAGGGTGGTCTGCCGATCGGCGACGATAAGCAGGGCTTCGAGGCGGCGCAGGATGCGGTCGGTGCGCCAGTCCTTGGCCAGTTCCACGGCTGAGCGGGAAAGGTTGCCGCGGTACTCCTGGAGCTTGGCGTCGAACTTCTCGAAGAGGGTGAAGGCGTCGGCGGTGCTGCCGGCGAAGCCGGCCAGGACCTGGTCGTTGTGAAGGCGGCGGATCTTGCGGGCGGTGTGCTTCATGACCGTGTTGCCCAGGGTCACCTGGCCGTCGCCGGCCAGGGCGACGTCGCCGTTTTTCCTCACGCAGACGATTGTTGTCCCTCGAAACATGGCTTATCCCCTGCCCGTAGGCTGGATGAGGCGGGTTAGGAAAATAAAAAATATAGCACAGCAGGCAGGGCAGACAAAGAAAAATGCGGTCCGACCTGGGGGGGCGGGTCAGTGGCGGGGAAGGGTCAGGGTCGCGGTGGTGCCCGTGCCCGGAGTGCTCTCGAGGTGCAGGCTGCCGCCGTGGCTCTGAATGAACTGCCTGGCGTAGAACAGGCCGAGGCCGAATCCCCGCACCTGGCCGGTGTGGCTCGGGTCGACCTGGTAGAATTTTTCGAACACCTTGGGCAGCTCCTCTCGGGGGATCCCCTGGCCCTGGTCGCGCACTCTCAGGGTGACGGCGTCGTCGGAGACTTCGGCGTCGAGGGAGACTGTGCGGTCCGGGGGGCTGAACTTGACGGCGTTTTCGAGCAGGGCCCGCAGGGCGAAGGCGACGCGCTCGCGGTCCAGCTGCAGGGTGGGGGACGCTTCCCCGACCTCAAGGGCGAGAGCGACCCCGTTGGCGTCGGCGGTTTCCCTGACCGCGGACGCCACTTCCATGACCATGTCCCTGAGGGACACCGGGGCTAGCCGGGGCGGACCCTCCTGGAGGATGATCTCGCTGTAGTAAAGCAGGTCCTGAACGAGGTAGCCGAGGTAGTTGGACTCGCCGAGGATCAGGTCGAGGGTCTTGGCGAAAGAGGGGTCCCGGGGGTCCCCGATGCCCGAGGCGAGGTTCTGAATGAAGAGGGAGATGGCCGTGATGGGGGTCTTGAGCTTGTGGGAGACGAGGCCGAGAAAGTCCGACTTGAGCCGGTCCATGCGCCGCAGCTGGACCAGCTCCTCCTTCAGGGCCTTGCGTTCCAGGACCTTGGCGATGGTGGTCCTGAGCTGAAGCAGGTTGATGGGCTTGGTGATGAAGTCGTCGGCGTCGGCCTTGAGAGCCTGGAGAATGGTTTCCTTGTCGGCGAAGCCGGTCATGACGACCACCGCCTGGGTGGGCTTTCTCTCCTTGACGGCCTGAAGCAGGTCCAGACCGCTCATGACGGGCATCATGACGTCGGTGAGGACCACGTCGACGGGCTCGCGCCCGATGATCTGGAGCGCTTCTTCGCCGCTGCCGGCCTGGATGACCCGGTAACCGTCCAGAACCTTTGAACACAGCTCCCGAATGATCGGTTCGTCGTCGACCAGCAGGATGCATGGTTGCTCCTGCTCCTGGGTCAGCTGCAGTTCGTCCTTGAATTCCAGGCGCAAGGTTCCCCCCTTGGGTCGTGGCGTCTAGGATGCCTGTTTCAGGGCCTCGGCGACAACCCCGTCGGCCCCTTCCAGGGCCATAGCGAGCTGGTCGGGGCGGCTGCCCCCGGCCTGGGCCAGGTCGGGGCGTCCGCCTCCCCGGCCGCCCACCTGCTCGGCCAGGGGCTTGATGATCCGGCCGGCGTGGAGGCGCCCGGCCAAGTCCTTGGTGACGGCCACCAGAAGGCTCGCCTTGCCGTCGCTCTCGCAGCCGAGCACCACCACCCCTGAGCCCAGGCCGTCGCGGAGCTGGTCGGCCAGCTCCCGCAGACCCTTGGCGTCGCTGCCGTCGATCTTGGCGGCGAGGAGCTTGACTCCCTCCACCTCGCGGGCTTGCTCCACCAGCTGCTGGGAGCGCCCGACGTTGAGACGGGCCTGCAGGGTCTCCACCTCCCGCTCCAGCTCTTTCTGGCGTTCCAGGATCTTCTGGAGGCGGCTTCCGATCTGGCCCCGGTCGCTCTTGACCAGGGCGGCGAGGCGGTCCATGTCCTGTTCCTGGCGCTGGACGAACTCCATGGCCCGGGCTCCGGTGATGGCCTCGATGCGGCGCACCCCGGCGGCGATGCCGGTCTCCTGGATGATTTTGAACAGGCCGATGTCGCCGGCTGCCTCGGCGTGGGTGCCGCCGCACAGTTCCATGCTGAACTCTCCGAGCCTGACCACCCGCACCCGCTCGCCGTATTTTTCTCCGAACAGGGCGGTGGCACCGGCGGAGATGGCCGCTTCGGCGTCCATCTCCTCGGTCTCCACGGAACGGTTCTCGCGGATGCGGCGGTTGACTTCCCGCTCCACGGTGGCGAGCTCCTCGGGGGAGAGGGCCGAGAAGTGGGTGAAGTCGAAGCGCAGTCGCTCGGGGCTGACCAGGGAGCCCGCCTGCTTGACGTGGTCGCCGAGGACCTCCACGAGGACGGCCTGCAGCACGTGGGTGGCGGTGTGGTTGAGGGCCGTGGCCTGGCGGGCCTCGCCGTCAACGGTCAGCCGGGCGTTCTGGCCGGCATGGAGGGTGCCGGAGAGGACCTTGCCGCGGTGGACGACGATTCCCGGCAGGGGCCGGAGGGTGTCTCTCACCGCGACGGCGGCGCCGTCGGTGCGGATCTCGCCCCGGTCGCCGCTCTGGCCCCCCGATTCGCCGTAGAAGGGGGTGGCGGAGGTGATGATCTCCACGTCCTCGCCTTCGCCGGCAATGGAGGCCCTCTCGCCGCCGCGCAGCAGGGCCACGACCGGAGCCTCGCCGGAAAGGGAGGTGTAGCCGGTGAACTCGCTGCGCAGGCCCTCCTCGAGAAGCTTCCGGTAGACGGCGGATACCGCCTCCTCGCCCGAGCCCTTCCAGTGCTGCCGGGCTTTGCGGCGCTGCTCCTCCATGCAGGCCCCGAAGCCTTCCTCGTCGAGGGAGAAACCGTCGCCCTCGACGATGTCGGCGGTCAGGTCGACGGGGAAGCCGAAGGTGTCGTAGAGGCGGAAGACCACATCGCCGGGGAGAAGGGTCTGCTCCGCCTTTTTGAGCTTGGCGACTTCGTCCTCGAGGATGCGCAGGCCGTTGCCGAGGGTCTGGATGAAGCGCTCCTCCTCGTTCTCCACGACCTTGGCGACGAAGTCCTTTCGAGCGGACTCCGCCGGGTAGGCCGAGGCCATGAATTCGAGAACGAAGACGGCCGTTTTGTGAAGAACGGGATCTTCGAAGCCGAGCATTTTGGCATGGCGCATCGCGCGGCGCATGATCCGCCGCAAAACGTATCCGCGGCCCTCGTTGCTCGGAAGAACGCCGTCGGCGATGAGGTAGGCCGTGGCCCGGCTGTGGTCGGCCATGACCCGCATGGAGACGTCGTTGTGTTCGTTGTCGCCGTAGGTTTTGCCCGAGAGTTTTTCGATATGAGTGATGATGTCGCGGATCAGATCGGTGTCGTAGTTCGACTGAACCTTCTGCATGACCGTGGCCAGCCGCTCGAGGCCCATGCCGGTATCGACCGCCGGTTTCGGCAGCGGGACCAGCTCGCCGTCCGGCTGACGGTCGAACTGCATGAAGACGTTGTTCCAGACCTCCATGTAGCGGTCGCAGTCGCAGCCGACGGTGCAGTCGGGGCTGTCGCAGCCGACTTCGGGTCCGTTGTCGTAGAAGATCTCCGAGCAGGGTCCGCAGGGACCGGTGTCGCCCATTGACCAGAAGTTGTCCTCTTCGAAGCGGAAAATCCGCTCGCGCGGCACCCCCTCCTGCTCGTGCCAGATGTCGGCGGCCTCGTCGTCATCGGTATAGACCGAAACGTAGAGGCGGTCGGTGTCGAGGCCCATGTCCTTGGTGAGGAATTCCCAGGCGTAGGCGATGGCTTCCCTTTTGAAATAGTCGCCGAAGGAGAAGTTGCCGAGCATTTCGAAGAAGGTGTGGTGCCGGGCGGTGCGGCCGACGTTCTCCAGGTCGTTGTGCTTGCCGCCGGCCCGCACGCACTTCTGGGACGAGGTGGCGCGGACGTAAGGGCGTTTCTCGGCGCCGAGAAAACAGTCCTTGAACTGGTTCATCCCCGCGTTGGTGAAGAGAAGGGTCGGGTCGTTGTGGGGGATCAGCGAGGAGGAGGGGACCGCGGTGTGGCCCCGCTCTTCGAAGAAACGCAGGAAGCGTGCGCGGATTTCGTTGCCGGTCATCATGAGCTGTTTTGTCTACCTCTCTTGCTTTATCGTGGACAGGATCAGCGCCAGGGGAAAGCACCGGCGCAGGAAAAAATTAACGACTCGCCTGCGCTGCCGCTCGTCCGCTTCCAGGTAGGAAAAGCCGGAAAAGCGCCTCTCTAGCTGCTCGGACAGAAGGGCCTCTTCGTTCACCTCCCCGCTGGCCTCCTCGAGAGCGGCGCGGGCGGTCTCCTCGGGCAGCCCCCGGCGCTTGAGCTCGGCCAGAAGCCGCGGGCCGACGGCGCGGCCTGCGCGAAGCAGGCTGGCGGCCAGGTCCCGGCCGTAGCGGGCGTCGTCCAGGTAGCCCAGCTCCCGGCAGCGCTCGAGGGCCGCGGCGATCTCCGCCTCGCCGCACCCTTTGCGGCGCAGCCGTTCGGCGAGACCCGCCTCGCTGTACCCGCGGCCCGTCAGCAGGCGCAGGGCGGAGGCGTAGGCTTCAGAACCGTTCAATGTCCATCGCGCCCGGGGGCTTGTCCTTCTTGGCCTCCGCCTCGCCTTCTCCCTCCCCATCTTTTTCGAAATCTTCCCAGGTCAGGTCGGAGGTGGAGGAGATCCCCGAGACCTTGAGCTTGAAGTCGTCGGGGTTGGAGCACTGGCGCAGGGCTTCTTCGAATGTGATGAGTTTCTTTTTCAGCAGGCCCATCAGGGACTGGTCGAAGGTCTGCATGCCGTATGAGACGTACCCCTGCTGGATGGTGTCGCGCAGCTGCTTGGTCTTATCCTTGTCGTCGATCATCTCCCGGGTCCGGGCGGTGGAGATCAGCACCTCCACTGCCGGCACCCGGCCCTTGCCGTCGGCGCGGGGCACCAGGCGCTGGGAGACGATCCCTTTGAGCACAGAGGCGAGCTGCATGCGCACCTGTCTCTGCTGGTAGGGGGGGAAGGCCGAGACGATGCGGTTGATGGTCTCGGGGGCGTCGACGGTGTGCAGGGTCGAGAGGACGAGGTGGCCTGTCTCGGCGGCGGTCAGGGCGGTTTCGATGGTCTCGAAATCGCGCATTTCGCCCACCAGGATGACGTCGGGATCCTGGCGCAGGGCGGCCCTCAGCGCCACGTCGAAGCTCTCCGTGTCGAAGCCGACTTCACGCTGATTGATGATGCACATCTTGTCCCGGTGGAGAAACTCGATGGGATCCTCGATGGTGACCACGTGGGCGGTGCGGTGGGAGTTGATGTAGTCGATCATCGCGGCGAGGGTGGTCGATTTGCCCGAGCCGGTGGCCCCGGTGACCAGGATCAGGCCGCGGGGCTCGACGGATAGCTTCTTGAGGATCGGAGGGATGTTCAGCTCGTCCAGGTCCTTGGTGTCGACGGGGATGGCGCGGAATACCAGCGAAACCGAGCCGCGCTGGGAGAAGACGTTGACCCTGAAGCGGCCCAGCCCGGGCACGCCGTAGGAGAGGTCGACCTCGTGGACATCCTCGAAGCGGGCGCGCTGCTTGTCGTTCATGATGGAGTAGGCGACGTTGCGGGTCGTCTCCGGACTGACCCGCGGGGCCTTGGGCAGCGGGCGCAGGGTTCCGTCGATGCGGTAGATGGGGGGCAGGCCCGCCTTCAGGTGGATGTCCGAGGCCCGGGCTTTCAGGGCCAGGGCCAGGATGTCGCTCATTTCCATGTCGTTTCCTCTGGCAGGGTGTTGAAAAAGTCCATCCGGGAATTTTTCAACCATTCCCTCCTGTGAGTCCACAGGCTGTTTTTCATCCGCCTGCTAGGCGGCTGGGGACGGCTCCGCGAGGCCGAACTGGGCGAGGATCTTCTCTTCGATGGAACGGGCGGTTTCGGGGTGCTCGGCGAGGAACTGCTTGGCGTTTTCCCGGCCCTGGCCGATGCGTTCGCCTTCGTAGGAGTACCAGGCACCGCTCTTCTCCACGATTTCAGAGCCGGCGCCCAGGTCGAGGATGTCCCCCTCCCGGGAGATGCCGGCGCCGTACATGATGTCGAATTCGGCCTCCTTGAAGGGGGGGGCAACCTTGTTCTTCACCACCTTGACCCGGGTGCGGTTTCCGATCACGTCCTGACCCTGCTTGAGGGAGGCGATGCGGCGGATGTCCATGCGCACCGAGGCGTAGAACTTGAGGGCATTGCCGCCGGTGGTCGTTTCCGGGTTGCCGAACATCACCCCGATCTTCATGCGGATCTGGTTGATGAAGATGACCACGGTGTTGGATTTGCTGATGGTGGCGGTCAGCTTGCGCAGGGCTTGGGACATGAGTCGTGCCTGCAGGCCCATGTGCGAATCCCCCATCTCCCCCTCGATCTCGGCCCGGGGCACGAGGGCGGCAACCGAGTCGACGACCAGCACGTTGATGGCGCCGCTGCGCACGAGGGTTTCGGCGATCTCCAGGGCTTGCTCCCCGGTGTCGGGCTGGGAGACCAGCAGGTCGTCGGTCTTGACCCCCAGGTTCCTGGCGTAGTTGATATCCAGGGCGTGCTCGGCATCGACGAAGGCGGCAATGCCCCCGGTCTTCTGGGCCTCGGCGACGATGTGCAGGGCCAGGGTGGTCTTGCCCGAGGACTCGGGGCCGAAGATCTCGATGATGCGGCCCTGGGGGACGCCCCCGACGCCGAGAGCGATGTCGAGGCTCAGGGCGCCGGTGGAGATCGCCTGAATTCCCTGAAGCACCGTGTCTTTGCCCAGGCGCATGATGCTGCCCTTGCCTAACTGTTTTTCGATTTGGCTCATGGCCAGGTCGATGGCCCGATCGCGGTTGTTGTCCGCCATAATATCTAACCTCCCGAAGGAATAAATGGGTGAATGAACGTTCGTGCTTCCTTGCCCGCTAGCCGCCCAGGGCGAATCTTTTGCGGGGAATGTAACGGGCCCCGCCCGAACCGAGGCGGCTTTCGTACAGGACCAGTTCGTCCACCGGGATCGTGCAGCAGGCGAGTTGCCGGTGCGCCGCGATGATCTCCCCGATGGGCGGCAGCCTCTCCCGGGCCCGCCCGAGGGTCAGGTGGGGGTGGAAAGGGCGCCCCTCTGCGGGGATGCCGATCTGCTCCAGGCCCTCCTCAAGATCCCGGTGCAGGGCGGGGAGGCTTTCCCCGTCGGCGATGCCCACCCAGATCACCCGTGGGCGGCCGGGAGAGGGGAAGGTGCCAAGCCCGGCCGCCCGGACCCGGAAGGGGGAGTGCAAAGTACCTACCGATAGCATAATTTCCCCTATCTTATCAAGCTCCTCTTCGGGGATGCTGCCGAAAAACTTGAGGGTCAGGTGAATGCCCTCGGGGCGCACCCAGCGCACTCCCGGCAGTTCTCCGGCGAGTTCGGCGCGCACCCTCTGGGTCGCCTGCAGGACCTCGTCCGGAATGGGAACAGCCAGAAAGGCCCGGACCCGGCGCTGCTCCGCCGTCGTCTCGGGTCCTTTCGGGCTCCTTTTGTCCCCCCGGTTCATGCCCGTGCTCCCGGCTGGGGGCTGCCGGCGGGGGGCGTCTCCACGGCCATTGCGGCCGGAGGCCCGGGGGCGAGGGGAAGCAGCACGTGAAAGGCGCTTCCGTCCTCGGCCTGGCCGCCGCCGGGGCCGTCGACCCAGACCATGCCTCCGTGGGCCTCCACCATCCCCTTTACCAGGGTCAGGCCCAGACCGACGCCGGTCCCCTCGAACCGCGACTGGGAGGAGGAGTGGCGATTGATGTCGCCGATCTCGTAAAACTTGTCGAAGACCCTGAGCCGCTCGTCGGGGGCGATTCCGACCCCGGTGTCGCGGACCGTCACCTGCAGGTAGCGAGTGGAGGATGGGCTGTTGAAGAAGGAGTGGGAAAAGGACCTCAGTTGTTCTTCTCTGCGCCAGACTTCGGCCTGGCTTCTGAGGCCCGCCTCGATTTCGATACGGCCTCCCTCGGGGGTGAACTTGACGGCATTTTCGAGCAGGCGCCGAAAGGTCTTTTTAAGATGGTGGGGATCCCCGAAGAGCTTCATGGGGGACGGGAAACCGCCCAGGCTGAAGGTGATGTTGCGCTGCTCGAGGGCCGGCCGGAACTCGGTGCGGATCTCATCGATGATGGCGGGCAGGGTGATTGCCTCGTATGCAAGGTAGAGGCTCTGGGACTCGACGCGGGCCGCCTCGAGCAGGTCCTGGATGATTCCTTCCAGGCGTTTGCCTCCCTGGGAGATCGCCTCCAGCACTCTCTGTTCCTGGTCGCCCAGGTCCTGGGTGAGGGTCTCCTGGAGCAGCTGGGTCCCGGAGAGGATCTGGGTCAGGGGGGTGCGCAGTTCGTGGGAGGCCAGGGACAGGAAGTTGGTTTTCATCCGGTCCAACTGCGCCAGGGCCCGGTTGGACTCCTCCATCACCTGCAGGTTCTTCTTCATCTGCTGACGCGACTGTTCCAGCTCCCGGTTGCTGGCCTGGGTGAGGCGGAACTGCCACTGGAGGGCGTCGAACAGTTGAGCGCCCTCGATGGCGGTGCCCACCTGGTTGCCGATGGCCAGCAGGAGGCGGACGTCCTCGCGGACGAAGAGGCGCTTGGAGCGGGTAAAGAGGAACAGGGCCCCCACGGGTTTCTCCTTGGCCTTCAGGGGGACGGCCTGGAACCCCCTCCATCCCGCGGCGCAGGCGACCGTGGAGCGGACCCGGCTGTCTTTGCGCAGATCGGTGGAGGAGCGGGGCCGGCCCGTGGTGACCACACGGCCGACCAAACCCTCCCCCGGAACGGCTTGGTGCAGGTCCTGAAGGACCTCGGGCTCGATGCCCGTATGTACTGCCAGTTCCAGTTCGTTGCCTTCGTGGCGCAACAGGAAGATGCCCCCGCCGGTGGCCTCGAAATTGGCCGTCGTCTCGTCGAGGATTAGCTGGAGCATCCCCTTGAGGCTCCGGTCGGCCGTGGCGCTGTGAGCGATCTGGTTGAGCAGGGTGAGGTCGCGGTTCCTTTTGCGCAGTTCCTGCTCGGTGCGTTTTATCGCGGTCACGTCCCGCAGGACCGCGTGGACCACCTTGGCGTCGCCCAGGTCCCCAAGGCGGGCGTGCACTGCGCCGATGAAAACCTGGCCGTCCTTGCGCCGGAAAGAGAGGTCCCCCGCCTGGCCGTAGCCCTCTTCGAGAACCTTGTTCACCAGGGCCAGGTAGCGGCGTTTCTGGCGGCCGGGGAAGAGGGCTGAGAGTGACAGGTTCCGGATTTCCTCGGCAGCGTAACCGAGCAATTGCTCGGCCTGCCGGTTCATTTCATCCAGGGACCCGCTCTGGGGGTCGATAAAGAAGATGGCGTCGCCGGCGTTGTCCAGAAGTTGCTGGCAGCGCCGTGCGGATCGGGCGTGGGCAACGCGCAGGCGGGTGACCTCTCCCAGCAGGCCGTCCTTGTCGGCGGCCAGGCGGTGCCCCGCGCGCAGCAGGCGCAGGGAACAGACCGCCAGGACCCCCGCGAAGAGGAGGACGAGCAGGAGAGCGGGCTGAACGAAAGAACCGAGAGGGACGGGGAGGGGGGCTTGCCCCTGCAGGCGAACGTAGAGAGCGGCCAGGAAGAGCAGGACGAGGGCCAGGCCCAGTCCGGCGAGGATCGCCATGTTCGTGATGCGATTGCTTGATCGGTTCCAATCCATCGACGACCTTATCTCCCGGCGGCGAGGTTCTCCGGGAACGTTGCTGGGGCGAACTCGATCCTTCCGGGGCAGCTTTCGCGCCGGGCGCTACGGGTTCGGCTCGGCCGGCAGGGCCCCGAGGTGGCGGCGCAGCCAGTCGAGAGCGGTGTAGGCTGCCAGGATGCGCACCTGCTCCCGGTTCCCGGCGAAATGATGCCTCCGCGCCTGTTCGCCCCGGGCCGTACTCAGGGCGATGAAAACGGTGCCTACCGGTTTCTGCGGCATGCCTCCGCCGGGACCGGCGATGCCGGTGATGGCCAGACCCAGGTCGGTGCCGGCGGCTTCTCGGATGCCGCGGGCCATGGCCAGGGCACAGGCCTCGCTGACCGCTCCCGGTTGGAGGAGGACGGTCTCGGGGACCTGGAGCCAGTCACGTTTGGCGCTGTTGGCGTAGGTGACAGCACCCCGTTCCAGAAAGGTCGAAGCCCCGGGGATGTCGGTGAGGAGCTTGGCGACCAGGCCGCCGGTGCACGATTCGGCCAGAGCCAGGGTCAGGCTGCGGGCGGTAAAGAGGCGGGCGACGGTCTTCGCCAGGCTTTCGCCGCCAGGTCCCACCACATGGTCTCCCAGGGCCTGGCGGGCCTCCAGTTCGGCCCGGTCCAGCAGGCTGAGGGCCTTCTGCCCACCCGCCCGAAGCTTGACCAGGACGAGGGGGAATTCGACCCCGAAGGCGATGCTGACCCCCTCGGGCAGGTCGGCCCCTGTCAGCAGTTCCTCGGTCTTCGGTTCGGAGATGCCGAAGACCTGGAGGATTCGCTCCTCCCTGGGGAAGGCTTCTCCGCTGCGAGCCTGCAGGCGGGGCAGGACCGAGGCCTCCAGCATGACGGTCATTTCCGAAGGGACGCCGGGAAGGAAGAAGAGGTCCGTCGCTCCGTGACGGAGCACGAAACCGGGTGCGGTTCCCCGGGTGTTGACCAGGGCCGCCACCTTCTGCGGCAGCAGGGCCTGTTTTTCGTTGCCGGGGTGCATGGGGCGTCCTTTGCGCCGGAAGTGCTCGCGGATCTGGCGCAGCGCTTCGTCGTGCAGGGCCAGGCGTCGGCCGAAGGCGCGCGCCGCGGCCCGGGCGGTCAGGTCGTCGGCGGTGGGGCCGAGTCCGCCGGTGACGATCACCGCCTGGTGCCGCTCCGCAAGGTGTCGCATGGCTTCGGCGATGTCTTCCTCGGCGTCCCCCACGGTGCGCGATTCGCGCAGGGCCAGACCTCGGGCTCCGAGGAGCCGGGCGATGCGGGCGGTGTTGGTGTCGTCCATCTCACCGCTGAGCAGTTCGTCCCCGATGGCGAGGACGGCGATTTTGACATCCACGATCAGAACTCCGGATAAGCCTCGGTCGCAGGGGCGCCGAGGGTCAGTTCAAGAAGGCCAGGCACAGCCGCAGGGCGACGGCCCCGTAAACCCCGGCCACCACGTCGTCGAGGACCACCCCGAAGCCGTTCTTGAGGTTTCGGTCGAACCAGGCAGCCGGGGGGATCTTGGTGATGTCGAAAAAGCGGAAAAAAGCGAACCCGAGCAGGGCCGCCGGCCAGGAGAAGGGGAGGAAGGCCACCGTCGCCAGGTATCCCACCAACTCGTCGATGACGATGCGCCCGTCGTCCACCACACCGTAGGCTCTTCCCGCCTCGCCTGCGGCCCAGACGGCCAGGAACAGCAGGGCGATCCAGGTCAGGGCATAGAGGGGGGCGGGAAAGGCGGCCAGCAGGTAGAAGGCGGGAATCCCCGCGAGGGTGCCGACGGTTCCCGGGGCTTTGGGGAAGTAGCCGAGCCCGGCGTTGCTGGACAGAAAAAGGGCGAAGCGGCGCATATGCAAGTCCGTAACCGGAAAAAGGTGAAGGGGAAAGGCTTTTCATGCCTCGTCAGGCAGCCACTACCGGATGCGCGTCAGCCGTTTTGAAAGAGGTCCTGCGCCGCCCGCTCCACCAGGCGGTAGACCTCCGGCAGGGGGCGGCCGCTCCCCTCGGCGAGACGGCGGCAGTCCTCGTACTCGGGGGTGATGCGCAACAGTTCTTCCCCGTCGTAGAGGAGCTTGACCGACGCCTGACCCAGGGCGGTGGCGACCGTCGCCGCCTTGCGTCCGAGCTTGAACCTTGCGCTCTCGTGGACACGCACTCCGCTGGCGCTGCTTTCCCTCAGCAGCAGCCGGGAAAGGCGGGCGGCCTTTTCCGGCGGGGCGACCACCGTGACCTTCACCCCGGGCCGGTTTTTCTTCATCTGCAGGGCCGTGAAGCCGGCATCGAGGGCCCCGGCGCCCAGCAGGCGCTCCAGGAGGTCGCCGAGCCATTCGGGGTTGGCGTCGTCGAGGTGGCTCTCCAGAACCGCCACCCGGTCTCGTTCCGCTTCCGGCCAGTCCGTCTCCGCGGCGAGTATGCCCCTCAGCAGGTTGGGGCGGTCCTCCAGGTGGCGGCCGCCGACCCCGTAGCCGACACGCTCGACGGTCATCGCGGGGATCGGTCCGAAGGAGGCGAACTCGGCGGCGATGGCCGCGCCCGTGGGGGTGACAAGCTCGAAATTCGAATCCCCGTCCACGACCGGGCAGCCCCGCAGGATCTCCACCGTTGCCGGGGCGGGCAGGGGGAACTCTCCGTGGGCGGTGCGCACCCGGCCCCGGGAGAGGGGCAGGGGAGAACAGACCACCTTCGGCGCGCCGAGCAGGTACAGGCCGACGGCCGCTCCTACCACGTCGACGATGGAGTCGAGCGCCCCCACCTCGTGGAAGTGCACCCGTTCCAGGGGGACGCCGTGAACTTTTGCCTCGGCCTCGCCGATGCGGCGGAAGATGCGCCGGGCCAGCTCCCTTTCGGGGGGGGCCAGGGCGCTGCCGGCGAGCATGGCGTCGATGTCCGCCCAGGTGCGGTGGTGCTCCTGCTCCTCGCAGAGGACCTCTACCCGGCTTCCCGTGATGCCGGTGCGCAGCTCGCGCCGGCAGTCGATGCGGTAGCCGGAGACCGGCAGCTTCCGCAGCTGTGCCTCGATGGCGGAGAGGTCCGCTCCGAGATCGACCAGCAGGCCGAGGACCATGTCCCCGGAGATGCCGGAGAAGGTGTCGAGGTAGAGGAGGTTCATCGCTCCCCCAGGCGGTTGATGCGGGTGGCGGCGAAGGCGGCGCCGAAGCCGTTGTCGATGTTGACCACGGTGACTCCGCTGGCGCAGGAGTTGAGCATCCCGAGCAGGGCCGCCACCCCGCCGAAGGCGGCGCCGTAGCCTACCGAGGTGGGCACGGCGATGACCGGCACGGCCACCATCCCCCCGACCACCGAGGGCAGGGCCCCTTCCATCCCTGCGACGACGATGACCACCGCGGCCTCCCGCAGTCGCTCGGCCCGGGCCAGCAGTCGGTGGATGCCGGCCACGCCGACGTCCACGATCTCCTCCACATCGTTTCCGAGTATCTTTGCTGTGACCGCCGCCTCGCGGGCCACCGGCAGGTCCGAGGTGCCGGCGCAGACCACGACCACCTTGCCCTTGCCGCGGACCTTCACCGGCTTCTGCGCCAGGGCGAAGGCGCGCGCCTCGGGGTGGTACTCCCCTGCCGGGAACCGCGCGAGAAGGGCATCGCCCTTCTCGCGGTCGAGGCGGGTGATCAGGATGTTGCTGCCCTGCTCGGCCATTTTGGTCACGATGGTCAGAATCTGCCCGAGGGTTTTTCCCTGGCCCAGGATCACTTCGGGAATCCCCTGGCGCAGTTCGCGGTGGTGGTCGATGAGGGCCACCCCGACGTCCTCGAAGGGCAGGGTGCGCAGCCTCTCCACACCCTCCTCCACGGAGAGCTGACCCTCGCGGAGGGCGGAAAGCAGTTTTTTCAGCTCGGTCGGATCCATGGAGTCCCAGGGGAAGAGGAAAGAGTTTTAGAGAGTATCAATTATCGGGGTATTTTCAAAGATTAATTTGGCCCCGCCCGCTGCGCAGGGCGTCGGGCGGCTCCTCCAGCCAGCCTAGCTTCAGGACGCCCCACAGGCCGACGAGAACCGCTTCGGCCGCGTCGTGGCGCAGGGAGGTGGGGCGCGGGGCCCCGGACCAGGCGATGACCTGGCGGGCCGCTTCGTCGGCATGGCGCTTGGCCTCGGCCCCCGTGCGCTGCTCCCGGGGCAGGAGGAAGACTTTTCGCCAGGCCTCGGCGCCGAGTTGCAGGGTCCTGATCCCGAAGCGTTGCGCTTCCTTCTTCCAGATCTCCGCCAGGGGACCGCTCCCCTCCACGACGAGGCAGGTCAGCGCAGGGATGTCGCGGAGAATCCCCGGGACGGCGCGGCGCAGGCGCGGAGCGCTGCCGAAATTCTGGGAACGGTACCAGATCAGGCGGCCGTCGCGGCCGTAAAGGGCGAGTCCGGTGCGCAGGCCCATGTCGACGGCGAGCAGATGGTTCACGGAGTCTCCGGGAAACGGGGGACGTCTTTCAGGATGTTTATAGCACGATTGGCCTCAGGGTGGGTGCCGGCGCCGGTCAAACGGGGGTAGATGCGGTTCGGCGGCCCCAAGGAAGGGGGGGAAGGCCACCCCTTGAGGCGGCCTTCCTGGTTTCGCAATCGGTGACGACCTTACTCGAAGCGGGCTTCCTCCTCGAGGGGGTCGGGCTCGGTCGGGAAGGCGGAAAGGGGGTAGGGAGGGACGCTCTCGCTCAGTGTGATGTAGCGCAGCAGGCGGTAGGTGTAGGCCGCCACCTTGTTGCCGAACCCCCGGAGCGGTTCGCTCGGCTTGCGGGTAATGAAGAGGATGACGTACTGGACCACGACCACGATCTGCACCACGAGTCGCAGGATTTCGAAGACCACCAGAAAGAGCACCGTGTAGAGCAGGCGCAACAAGATTTTCATGCGTGTCGGCAATCCATCCTCCCCGCCTTCCATGCGCTCTTCCGAGACGCTCTCTTCGGCCGCGGGGGCCTCTTCCGTTCCGGTCGTGTCCTGTTGTTCGGGGGCTTCTGGAGTCTCGGGTGTTTCATTGTCGGCCGTCATGGGTCCCTCCTTGGGTCAGTATTCAGGGTGTTTTATTGAAGGATAACAGCAAAATGAGGGTTTTGCACCCCGGCCTTTGGCGCAAAAATGTTTCCCCCGCTCCCCCCTGCCGGAAGGCCTCGCGGATCGAGGCGGTCAGGATGTTCCGGACCCCAGGGCGGCATAGCGCCTGTCGGTCGAACTTCAGGGCGACGGGGTCCGGCCGGCCTCGCCGACCTTGCAGAGGGCGACCCGGGTGCAGACCGGGCCGAACAGTTCGAAAAAGACCGTGGTCCCGATGACGACCGGCAGGATGGTGTGGCCGATCTCCGGGTAGCGTTCCGCGGCCACGAGGGCCATGCCGAGAGCGACCCCGGCCTGGGGCATCAGGGCCAGCCCCATCCAGCGGCGTTGGGCTCCCGGAAGCCTTCCCAGTCGTCCTCCCACGCGGGTGCCGGCGAAGCGGCCGAGGATGCGCAGCCCGATATAGAGGACGCCGATGGAGCCGATTCCCCGGAGACTTTCCAGGTGGAAGGAGGCGCCGGCGAGGATGAAGAAGAGGACCAGGAAGGGCTGCTCGATTCCCTCGATGGCGTGAAAGGGGCGCTCGTGATGCCGCGCCAGGTTGGCGACGGTGGCGCCGAAAACCAGGGCGGCAAGGAGGTAGGAGACCTCCAGCCACAGGGCCAGCCCGCCGCAGAGCAGGACCGCTCCAAGCGCCTCCAGCAGGGTCGGCTCCCCCGGCCGGATGCGTCCCGAGAGGTAGGCGCTCGGGATGCCCAGGGCCAGTCCGAGAAGCAAAGCGCCGCCGACATCGAGGGCCCCGCTCCCCAGGGCCGAAAAGACATCGCCCTGCCCGGTGACAAGTCCGGCCGCGGCCAGCATGAGGCTGAAGAGGATGAGTCCCCAGGCGTCGTCGATGGCGACGATGCCGAGGAGCACCCGGGTGAAGGGGCCGTCGGCCCGGGTCTCGCGGACCACGTCGGCTGTCGCTGCCGGGGCGGTTGCGGTGGCGATTCCGGCCAGCAGCAGGGCGATCTCCATCGGGACCCCCGCCAGAAGCATGCCGAGGGACATGAACACGGAGGTCCCTACGAGGGCGGCCACCGAGAGCCACATGACCTCCCGGCCGTGCTCTCTCAGGGAGGGCATGGTCAGTTGACCCCCGAGGAGGAATCCGACCATGACCAGGGCCATGTCGGTCACGACCGGGAACCAGACCTGTCCCATGCCGGGGATCACGTCGAAGCCGCCCGGGCCGATGATAAAGCCGAGGACGAGAAGCAGGGTGACCCGCGGCAGGCGGCTGAACCTGCCCAGGGCGTCGGTGGCCAGGCCGAGGAGCAGGATGAGGCCGATTGATGTGAGGATGGTCGCCGGGGTGCTCATGGATATTCCGCGCGCGTTGAAGGGCCATTGGGCTGGGGCGAAGGACGGGAGGGGGCTTCGATAAAGCCAGCGGCCCCGCTCGGACAGGCACGGCGCTATGAAGACGCTCCTTCCTACCCCTCCTTCTCCAGCTCCAGGCGCATCGTCTCGAAGCGGTCCCTTTGCCTCTTGCCGATCTTCGGGTAGGCGAGGCCCAGACTCTTGAGGGTTTGCACCACGATCTCGGCGACGCACAGGCGCATAAAGGGCTTGTCGTCGGCGGGAATGGCGTACCAGGGGGCCCAGGGACGGGATGTGGCGTTGAGGACAGCCTCATACGCATCCATGTAGGCCTTCCAGTGACGGCGCTCCTCCACGTCGGCGGGGGCGAACTTCCAGTGCTTGTGGGGTTCATCGAGGCGGGAGAGGAAGCGTCGTCGCTGCTCTTCTTCCGAGACGTTGAGCCAGAACTTGACCACCACCGTGCCGTTGAGGGCCAGGTGTCGTTCGTGGTCGCCGATCGAGGCGCAGCGCTCCTGCCAGAAGGTCTCGGTGGGGTTCCGGTCGGGCAGCTTCTGGGCCCCGAGGTACTCGGGGTGGACGCGGACGACCAGCACCTCTTCGTAATAACTGCGGTTGAAGATGCCGATGCGGCCCCTTTCGGGCAGGCAGCGAACCGTTCGCCAGAGAAAGTCGTGGTCCAGTTCCTCCGTCGAGGGCTGCTTGAAGGAGAAGACCTGGCACCCGGCCGGGTTGACCCCGCTCATCACCGCGCGGATGGTGCTGTCCTTGCCGGCGGCGTCCATGGCCTGGAAGACGAGGAGCAGGGCGTGGTTGTCGTGGGCGTAGAGGAGGCGCTGCAGTTCGTCCAGTTGATCAACGAGGTCCTGCAGGCCTTCCTTGCAGGCTTTTTTGCCCGGAGCCTTGGGCGGCGGCGCGGTGGGAGCCTTTTTGATCCGAAAGGCGCCGTCGAAGGGAACCAGGTAGGGACTGGACACGGCCTCGAACATGACTGCCTCCTCGTGCTCGCTTCATGATCACGGAAACCGACTTGGCGGTCGGCTTGCCGCCTACTTCGCCGACACCCCGAGCTCCACCCGGCTGCGGTCGGCACCCTTCGTCTTCGGCGGCGCGGCGGCGTCAGGGGGGCGGGTCAGGAACAGTCTCTCTTTCGGCAGCCCCCCCTCGGCGACGAGAAAGTTCATCACCCGCACCGCCCGGGAGCGGGCAACCTGGGCCATTTCGTCCGGGCCGACGGGAGTGCTGGCGAGGATCAGCTTCTCCATCTCGGCGTCGGGGAGTTTTTTGGCGATGCCGAAAAAGCCGCGCGGCTTGGGAAAGTCGGCCTTCTTGTAGACCGCCTCCAGGTAGCCGGAGCGCTCCTCCGGCGCGATCTCGAGGTCGGCGGCGGTCTGCCCGGGCAGGTTCTGCTTCTCCTTCACCAGGTGCAGGAATTTTTCCTGCCGCATTTTCTGCTCCAGGAGGTTGCGCCGGTATCCTTCGGGGTCGCGTTCGGGGTCGAAGAAACCCTTGACCTCCAGGCGCAGGGCTGGACGGTCCTGAAAGGCGGTGGCCAACCGGCGCAGCTTTTCCTCCTCGGGCGGCGTGAGGTTGGAACTCCCGGGGGGAAAGACGACCGAACTGAAGTCCGAGTCCCCGCCGCCGAAAGCGACCTGCAGCAGGGCGAGTGGAGACGTAGCGGCCTTGACGAGCAGGTTTTTGAGGATTTTCAGCACCACTGAGAAGATGCTGAATTTGGGGTCGTCGGTGCGCCCGGTCACCGGCAGGTCGAGGCGGATCTCTCCCCTGCGGTCCTTGAGCAGGGCCACGGCCAGTTTCACCGGCAGGCCCGTTGCCTTCTCGCTCTTCACCCGCCCTCCGAGGGTGAACTGGTCGAGGAAAACCTTGTTGCGCGCCTCGAGGTTTTTCTCCTCGACCCGGTAGGCGAGGTCCAGGTCCAGTTTGCCCTTGTCGATGGTGTAGCCGAGGAAGGTCCCCGAGTAGGGGGTCGTCGGGGTGAGTTCGATGCCGTGAAAGCTCACTTTCAGGTCGAGGAAGAACGGCTCTCCGAGGGGGTGGATCCGGCCGGTGATGCTCAGGGGGGCCTGGTTCTCCAAGTTGCCACGCAGGTCGACCTCGGCCAGGGTGCCCGGGGCAGAACTGAGGCCGCTGACCCTCCCGCCGAGGTTGACCATGGTGGTGGCGAAGGAGGGGCGAACCTGGCGGTCGGAGAAGTCGACGGTGCCTCCCTGCAGGGTGATCGCCCCGATGCTGATCTCGGGCGGCGGCCCGGCCGCCGCCTCTTCGCCTGGCGGCGTCTCCTGCGCAGGCTCTTCCCCGGCGGCGACGATGTCCTGCAGGTTGACGCGCCCCTCCTCGTCGATGGCGACCTTGGCGGCGTAGTCGCTGAGGGCTACGGTGGCGACCTCCAGGGAGAAGGGGGCCGCTGTGCCCCGGACGCCGTCGATCTGCAGGGTGCCGAAACGCAGCAGGTCGGCCCTCCTGCGGCCGTCGAGGAGGAGGAAGTCGCGGACCATAAGATCCCCCCCGAAGGTCGCCTGCAGTTCCTTCCCGCCGGCCAGGACGTCGAGCTCCAGGGTCGCGTAGAGCAGGCCTCCGGCCAGCTCGGCCCGCACCTTCTCCGGCAGATAGGGGGCAAAGTCCGGCAGGGGGAGGCCCTTCAGCCGGATCGTTCCCTTGACCTTCGGTTCGGCAAGGACGGCCTGGCCGGAAAGTTCGACGCCCCCGCGGCGGCCGTAGGTCGCTGCCAAGCGGAAGGGGCTTTCGGCCGGCCGTGGCCCGGCAAGGTTTTCCAGGGCGAACTCGAGGCCGGAGAGGTTGAAGGCCGGTTTCCCCCCGGGGAGCTCGTCGCGAAAGGCGATCTGCCAGCCGCCTCCTGCGATCCGGCCGACCCGGTAGTCCCAGGGCTGGCCGCCCCCGGTCTCTTGAACCGCCGGTTTTTCCCCTTTGCGCTCTTCCCGCAGCAGGCTCAGGGGCTAGAGTTCTCCTTCGGGGCTGCGGGAGAAGCGCAGGTCCCCTCCTTCCAGGGAGACGGTCTCCACCGCTACACGGTTGTCCGCGGCGGCGATGGCGGCGCCGTCGACGGCGAGGCGCGCCAGGGCGAAACCCTCATCCGGGCCGAAGGGGACCGAGACGTTCCGTGCCTCCAGTTGCCCGGCCGACACCCTTAGCCCGCTTTCGCCGTCAAAGGCCAGGTTCGCCCGGACCTCGGCCGTCCCTGCCACCGGTGCGGAAAGGAGGGCCTCCATGTAGGGGTAGTAGGCGGCCAGGGGCACGCCCCGGATCTCGGTCGAGGCGGTCAGGGACACGGGCTGCAGCGAGAAGTCCCCGGTGGCCTTGGCCGACTCTCCCCGCTCGGTTTCCAGGGAGAGGGCGAAGGGTGTCTTCTCCCCGCCGGCGGTGGCGAGGGGGCCCACGTCCAGGGTCAGTTCCCGGGCTTTGGTGGCGAATCCGCCCGAAGGCTGGGCGTCTGCGAAGAAGAGTCGGCCCTCGCGAAGGCGCAGCCCTTTCATGGTGGCCAGGAAAGGCGGGGGGGCTTCCCCTTTGTCGGCGACGGCCGCCGCGTCCTGTTCCGGGACGGTCAGACGGGCGAAGTTCCAAGAGCCGGCGTCGTCGCGGGCGACGTAGACCTCCAGGTCGTAGACGGCCACCTCTCCCATGTGCAGTTCCCTTTCCAGCACCCGGGAGGGTTTGACGGGAATCTGGATAAAGGGCAGGAAAACCAGTTTCTGGCCGGTGCGGTCGAGAGCCGACAGGCCGGTGAAGGTCGCCGTTCCCTCGATTTCCAACTCCGGCCTCTCGGTTTCGGTGACCCGGTAGACCACTTCAAAATCCGTGGCCAGTCGCCCCGATTTGAGCTTCACCGGCAATTCCACCGGGAGGTGGGCCAGGTAGAAGGGGAGGTTGAGGTCCTGCAGGTCGACGTTCACCGCGACTTCCACCTTTTGCGCAAAGGGCTTCATGCGCCCCCCGAAGGCGACGGGGGAATCGTTGATCATCGCGCTGAAGGCCGGGGTGATGTATCGCTCGGCGAGATAGGGGACATTGCCGAAGAACGGGACGGCCAGGCTGAGCCTGCGCACGGTGTGGCGCTTTTCCGGAGAAAGGGTGCGGTCGAGGTAGGTGACGGCACCGCCAGTGACCTGCAGGTTGTTGACCGAGAAGCGGAAGGGCTCTCCGGCTTCCTTCGCCGTCTGGTCCTCCTCCGGGCCGGGCGGGGGGAGGAGGTCGGAAAAATTGAAGACCTTTTCCCGCAGGCGGACGACCTGTACGGAGGGGCCGTCGAGGAGGACTTCGCTGAGGATCAGGGCGCGTTGAAGGAGGGACTTGGCGCTGAGGTTGACCCGCAGGTGCTCCAGGGAGACGAAGACCTCCTCGCTCTGGGCTTCGGAAAGGCGCACCCCGTCCGCCTCGACGGACAGGCGCAGGGGGTTGACGGCGAGCCGCTCGATGACCAGTTCGCGGCCGGTGTTCTCCTTGACCCAGGCGGAAGCCTGGGTCTTGACCAGGGATGGGAGCCCGAAGGCGGCAAAGCCGAGGACCAGGACCGCCAGTATCAGCAGCCCACCCCCGAACCATTTCACGATTTTCATGGATCCTCCCGAGGCGACGGGTTCTTATTAAAAAGTTACCTCAGAAGGGAGGGGATGCAATGGGGGAGGGGCGGTAAATTGTTGCGTGAGGCCGGGAGCGGACTTCGAGGGTGAGGGAGGGCGCTGCCGAAATGGCCCCGGGGAGGAGGCGGGCGCGCCACCGGCCAGGTCTTCGTCCGCCTACCTGCGGGTCCGAATCCGGTTGATCGCGGCCGCGACTTCGTGCAGGCGGGGCAGGGCGAGGTCGCCGCTCTTCCAGGGGGGGAGGACGTCGAGGCCCTTCGTCTCCACGTCATGCAGGGCCAGTCGCAGGCCGGCGACGAGGTCGGGGGCCTGCCGGGCGAAATGGCGGGCGTAATGGTGGATGAGCAGGCCGATGGCGCGGGTCTGGCCGCTGTCGACGAGCTGCTCGACCCCGGAGAGGTCGATGACGTGCTCGCCGAAGAGGATGGTGTCGCGGCCCCGGGCGTCGATCTTGACATCGCGTCGCCCCCGGGAGGGGTCGAGGGAGCGTGGAGCGGGGGTGCGGGGGGCGAAGACGTCGAGGGGGGAGAGCCCCTCGACCTCGCGAACGACTCGCTTCTCGCCGGCGACCTCGCGGGCCTCTGCGGTGACGTCCCGGGCCTCGTAGCTGTCGAGCATGATCACCGTGTCGGCGACCTCGAGGTAGTCCCCCGAGCCGCCCATGACGATGACCGTCGAGACGTCGTGGGCATCGCTGAGTTCGCGCACCCGGTGCAGCAGGGGGGTGATCGGCTCCTTGTCCTTGGTGACGAGGCGCTGCATGCGCCCGTCCCGGATCATGAAGTTGGTGGCCGAGGTGTCCTCGTCGATGAGCAGCACCCTGGCGCCCGACTCCAGGGCCTCCATGATGTTCGCGGCCTGGGAGGTGGAGCCGCTGGCGTTTTCGGTGCTGAAACGCTCTGTGTCGCGGCCGAAGGGGAGGTTGCTGATAAAGGGGCCGATGTTGACCTGGTGGATGGCGCGGCCGTCCTCGGCGCGGATCTTCACCGCCGTGGGGTCGGTGGCGACCCGTTCGCGGCCGTCGCCGGGGAGGTGGTTGTAAACCCCCCGCTCCAGGGCGTGGAGCAGGGTCGACTTGCCGTGGAATCCGCCGCCGACGATCAGGGTGACCCCCCGAGGGACGCCCATGCCGCGGACCGCTCCCCCGTTGGGCAGGACGGCGGTGCGGGCCAGGCTCTCGGGGGCGCGAAAGGGAACGGCGCCGTCGGGCAGGGGCCGGTCGTCGATGCCCGAACGGCGCGGCAGCGCCGAGCCGTCGGCGACAAAGGCGACCAGGTTTTGCCCGGCGAGCCAGCTCCGCAGGAAGTCCTGGTCCTCGGCGCTTTTCACCTGTCGTTCCAGTTCCGCCGCATCGAGGCTTTGCCAGAGGAGGGCGGCCTGCACCACCTCCGGAAGCTCTTGCAGCAGCATCTCTTCGGCGTCCCGGCCGCGGATGGTGCGGCCGGCGGCGGGCAGGCCGACGGTGAGGCGCGCCTCCACACCGGCTGCGGAGACGAGGACGGCGTTGCGCCTCAGGACCTGTTGCCCGCTGGTCGAGATGGCGAACTCGCCGCTCTTGCCGATGCCCCGCCGGCCGCGCACGTGTCGTCCGATGGCTGCGGCCGTCGCCCGGCCGAGATAGTCCTCGAGGGCGATCCTGCGGGTGTCGGAGTTCCATAGCTCAGGAGGGAAGAGGGCCGTCGCGGCGGGGACATGGATAGAAAGCCGCGAAGGGGCGGCGAAGGGGTCGCCCTGGACGTGGTCGATGCTGAGGGAAAAGAGTGGGAAGCGGTAGGTCCCCTGAAGGTCCTTGTAGGCCTTGTAGCCGCGGCCGTCGACGCGCTGGAGGAGGGAGCGGAGTCTGTCCATCGATCGGTCCTTTGTGGCGAAAGGGTTATGGCTGGCCCGAGAGTTTCCCGATGCGCCTTGTTACGGCGGGGGGGCGGGGTTGACGAACACCTCGCGGGGCCGGCTGGTTCCGTCGGAGGGGCCGACGATGCCCTCCTGTTCCATTTTCTCGATCATTCGCGCGGCGCGGTTGTAGCCGAGGCGCAGGTGGCGCTGCAGCATGGAGATGGAGGCCTGGCGCCTGTCGGCGACCAGGGCCACGGCTTCGTCCCACTTCTCGTCGTAGCCGTCCTCGTCGTCGCCGGGGACGCCCTCGCCGGAGGGAGGCGCATCGAGGATCGACTTGTCGTACTCGGGATCGCCCTGCTTTTTGAGGAACTCGACGACCCTCTGCACCTCGAGCGCGGAGACGAAGGCGCCGTGGACCCGCGTCAGGGCGCCGGTGCCCGGCGGCAGAAAGAGCATGTCCCCCATGCCGAGCAGGGCTTCGGCACCCATCTGGTCGAGGATGGTGCGCGAGTCGGTGCGCGAGAAGACCTTGAAGGAGATGCGGGTCGGGAAGTTGGCCTTGATCAGGCCGGTGATGACGTCGACGCTGGGGCGCTGAGTGGCGAGGATGAGATGGATGCCGGCGGCCCGGGCCATCTGCGCGAGGCGGGCGATCGACTCCTCGATTTCGCGGCCGGCGACCATCATCAGGTCGGCCAGTTCGTCGACGATGACCACGATGTAGGGCAGGTGGCCGTGCTCGAGTTCCTCGCCCTCTTCGATCTGGACCGGCGGCAGTTCCTCCGCGTCCTCCATCGGTTCCGGAACCGCTTCGACCACCATCTTCCCCTTGGCCCGGAGTTTTTCCTTCTCCTTTTCCTCCTTGGCGACCTTCTTGTTGTAGCCGTCGATGTTGCGCACCCCCTTGTCGGCCATCAGCTTGTAGCGCCGCTCCATCTCGCGGACCGCCCAGGCCATGGCCAGGGCCGCCTTCTTGGGGTTGGTGACAACCGGCAGCAGGAGGTGGGGGATGCCCTCGTAGATGGAGAGTTCGAGCATCTTGGGATCGACCATGATGACGCGCACGTCCCGGGGGGTGGCGCGGTAGAGGAGGGAGAGGACCATGGTGTTGATGGAGACCGACTTGCCGCTGCCGGTCGACCCGGCCACCAGAAGGTGCGGCATCTTCGCCAGGTCGGAGACGACGGTGTGGCCGAAGATGTCCTTGCCCAGGGCCATGGGCAGCCGGCCACCCGACTTCTGGAATTCGCCGGTTTCGAAGATCTCCTTGAGGTAGACGGTCTGCCGGTCGCGGTTGGGGATCTCGATGCCGACCCCCCCGCGCCCGGGGATGGGGGCGACGATGCGGATGGAGAGGGCCTTCAGCGCCATGGACAAGTCGTCGGAGAGGCCGGCGATCTTGTTCACCTTGACCCCGGGGGCCGGGGAGAACTCGTACATGGTGACCACCGGCCCCGGCTTGACCTCCACCACCTCGCCCCGCACCCCGAAGTCCTCCAGTTTCTTGCTGAGGATGCGGGCATTCATGGTCAGGGCGTCCCGGTCCACCGGCACGGGCGGTTCCCCATCGTGGTCGAGCAGGGAGAGGGACGGGGGATGGTATGTCCCCTCCGGTTCCAGGAAGTCGAAGGCCTCCTGGATTTCGGCTTCGGTCGCTTTTTTCTTCTTCTTTTTCTCGACCTTGGGAGGGGCGGGCAGGGTCAAGGTCTCGGCCTGGACGATGATCGGGCCGGCCTCCTTCTTCTCTCTGCCCCTTTTCTCGGCTCTCCGGGACTTCCTGGCGGCGCGCCGCTCGCGGGCGCGCCCGAGCAGGGCGGCGAAGCGCCCGAGCAGCCCCTCGAGAAAGAGCACCATGGAGAAGCGCGCGACCAACATCAGGGAGACGAGGAAGAAGACGGTCAGGAAAATTGCCGCCCCGGTGAGGTTGATGTAGTCGGCCAGGGCGTCGACCAGAAGGCGTCCCGCCGCGCCGCCCGCCTCGCTGATGGTCTGGCCGGATAATGTGGCCTCCCGGAAGCGCAGGGCGATGAGACCGTCCAGGGAGAGGAGCAGCACGGAGAAGGCCCCGGCCTTGTAGAGGGGCAGGCGAATGTCCCGGAACTTGAACAGGCGCCAGGATGACAACAGGCAGGTCAGGGGGAGCAGAAGGGCCGGAAAGCCGAAGATCTGGTAGAGCAGGTCGGCCAGGTGAGCCCCCACGGTGCCGCCGTAGTTGCGCACCACCTCAGGGTGAAGGTTGTTGTTGAATGAGGGGTCGCCGTTGTCGAAGGAGACCAGGCAGAGCAGAAGGAAGGCACCGACCGCCAGGAGGAAGAATCCGGCAATTTCCTTTTTGAGATGTTCCTGGAAGAAGGGTTTGGTTTGTTCGCTCATTATCTCTACCTTATAGCGCGGCAGACCCCGCAATGGCAAGAGGGAATAGCGCCAAACCCCCTCCCCGGCACCCTCAGATCGACAGCGTGAAGAACAGCCCGCCCGCGAGCCAGCAGTAGATGGCGAAGGCGAAGAGACGTTTCTTGCGGATGATCGCCATCAGGAAGTGGATGGAGAAGAGTCCGGAGACCATGGCCACGGCGGTGCCCGCCAGGTAGACGGAGAACTCGCCGGCCGGGATGCCCTCCAGGTCCTTCAGGGACAGGAGGGCTGCGCCGAATACGGCAGGCAGGGCGAGCAGGAAGGAGAAGCGGGCCGCGGTCTCGCCGTCCACCCCCTTGATCAGAAGGGCGGCGATGGTCGACCCGGACCGGGAGATGCCGGGGATGATGGCGCAGCCCTGGACCGTCCCCACCACCAGGGCGTCGTGCAGGGTCAGTTCGCCCTCCCGGCGGCTCCCCTTGCGGAAGCGCTCGGAGAGAAACAGCAGGGTCCCGGTCACCAGGAGCATGATCGAGACCACCGGTATGTTCTCGAACAACCCCTCGAAGAAGTCCTTGAAGGTCAGGCCGAGCAGGGCCGTCGGCACCGAACCGGCGATCACCAGGAACAGGAGCCGCCGGTGGACGCGGGCCTCCTCGCCGGAGCGGAAGGGAGAACTCAGCAGGTTGCCGACCTCCCGGCGGAAATAGATCACCACCGCCACCATGGTGCCGACGTGGAGCAGCACGTCGAAGAGCACCCCGGGCTGCTCGAACCCCGGAAGGAAATGCTGGGCGATGGCCAGGTGGCCGGAGGAGGAGACCGGGAGGAACTCTGTCAGCCCCTGCAGGGTCCCGAGGAACAGGGCGTGGATAAGGTCCATAGGGATAAAGTCCTGAGTTTGGATGATCGCCTGCGGTTAAAGTTCCAGGACCATGGGCAGGATCAGGGGCCTCCGGCCGATGGTCCGGTTGAAGAAGCGGCGCAGGGCCTTGCGGACCTCCACCCTCAGCTCCTCCCAGTCGGCGAGGGCCGCGAGGCTGTGCTCGGTGAGGGTGCCGCAGATGACCTGGCGGGCCTGGTCGAGAAGCTCCTGGCTCTCTTCCTCGGGGACGAAGCCGCGGGTGAAGAGCTCCGGGCCGTAGATGATCTGCCCGCTCGTCTGGTTGAGGGCCAGCAGGATGACCACAAGGCCGTGATTGGCCAGATGGCTGCGGTCGCGCAGTTCCATGAAGCCGACGTCCCCCACGCCCTTGCCGTCGACAAAGACCCGGCCGGTTTCCACCCGGTCCTCCAGGCGCAGGCCGTTTTCGGAGAGGACCAGCGGCAGGCCGTTCTCGATGACCACCGCGTTCTCCGGCGCCACCCCCATCGAGCGGGCGAGCTGGGCGTGCTTGACCAGGTGACGGTATTCGCCGTGCACGGGGACGAAAAAGCGCGGGCGGGCCAGCGCGAGGATCTGTTTCAGCTCCTCCTGGCTTGCGTGGCCCGAGACGTGGACCTCGCTGGTCGTTTCGTAGAAGACCTCGGCGCCCCGGCGGTAAAGGTGGTTGATGAGGTCGGAGATGGCTTTTTCGTTGCCGGGGATGAACTTGGAGGAGAGGATGACCGAGTCGCCCTTCTCCAGTTGGATCTGGCGGTGGTCGTCCATGGCGATGCGGGACAGGGCCGACAGCGGTTCGCCCTGGCTGCCGGTGGTGATGATCAGGACCTGGTCTTTGGCCAGGTCGCGCATCTGGCCGAGCCCGATCAGGGTGTCGTCGGGGACCTGCAAGTAGCCGAGCTGGCGGGCGACCGCCATGTTGGCGACCATGCTGCGGCCGGTGACGTGGATTTTGCGGCCGCAGGCGACGGCGGCATCGACCACCTGCTGGATGCGGTGGATGTTGGAGGAAAAGGTCGCCACCAGCACGCGGCCTGCGCAGCGGGGGAGGATCCCCGCCAGGGCCTCGCCGACCACCCGCTCCGAGAGAGTGTGCCCCTCCCGCTCCACGTTGGTCGAGTCCGACAGCAGCAGCAGGACCCCCTCCTCGCCGTAGGCGGCCAGCCTGGCCAGGTCGGTCGGCTGGCCGTCGACCGGGGTGGGGTCGAGCTTGATGTCGCCGGTGTGGACGACGAGCCCGGCCGGGGTGCGGATGCCGAGCCCGACGCCGTCGACGATGGAGTGGGCGGAGCGGAAGAACTCCACGGTGAAAGGCCCCAGCTCGACGCTCTGGCGCGGCGCGACCTGCTCCAGCCGGGCGCTGCGGGCCAGGCCGTGCTCTTCGAGCTTGTTGCGCAGCAGGCCCAGGGTCAGCCCCGTGGCGTAGACGGGGGGATTGCCCAATCTCTCGAGCAGGAAGGGGACGGCGCCGATGTGGTCCTCGTGGCCGTGTGTCAGCACCAGGCCGACGATGTCCTTCTCCCGGCCGGCAAGTGCGGAGATGTCGGGGATGACAAGGTCGATCCCGAGCATGTAGGCTTCGGGAAACATCAGCCCGCAGTCGATGACCAGAATCCGGCCCCGGCACTCGAGGGCCATCATGTTAATCCCGATTTCCCCGAGGCCCCCCAGGGGGGTCAGGCGCAGGGCGTCGGGGTGGAGGGGCGATTTTCCGGGTTCGCTGCTCAAGGTGTCACGTCCCGTCTGTCAACTGTCTAGCAGGGCATTTTCGATGGGGCGGCGCACCGCCGCCATCAATTCCTCACGGTCCCGAGTGCCTTTGTCCGCCGTCTCCAACGGCGGGAAGATCTTTACCCGGATCGTTCCCGGGTGGATCCAGCGGCTGCCCTTCGGCATGATGTCCCCGCTGCCGAGGATGGCCACCGGCACCATCGGCACCCGGGACTGGAGCGCGAGCATGAAGCCGCCCTTTTTAAAGGGGAGGAGGCTGCCGTCCGGGGAGCGGGTCCCCTCGGGGAAAACGACCACCGAGGATCCTCCTGCGATGCGCCGCGCCGCCTCGCTCATGCTCCTGATCGCCTTTTTGCGGTCGGAGCGGTCGATGGGGATGTAGCCGCTGCGGCGCATGGCGAAGCCGAAGAGGGGGACGCGGAACAGCTCCTCCTTGGCCAGCCAGCGGAACTGGCCGGGCAGTCCGGCCATCAGGGCGAGGATGTCGAAGTTGCCCTGGTGGTTCGCCATGTAGATGACGCTCTGTTCCCTTTCCAGAAGCTCCTCCCCTGTGACCTCCAGGCGCACCCCGGCCAGCACCAGACAGACCCGGGCCCAGAACTGGGAATAGGAGTGCAGCAGGTCGGGGTTGATGAAGGAGAGGGGCACGCCGGTGAGGATGACGAAGAGGGTCCAGGGATAAAAGATGATCTTGAAAAAGAGGGTGCGCAGCATCCACGAGTCTCCGTAAAGTGTTGAATCCGCAAGTTTACGGGAGATGCTGCGGGGGAGTCAAACCTTTTTCGGCAAGGGGCTTTACACTCCCGGGGATTTTGGTTACACTCGGGCGAATTCAATCAAGGGAGGTCGTCGGCCATGAGCGTCAATAAAGTTATCCTGGTGGGAAATCTGGGCAAGGACCCCGAACTGCGCTACACCCCGAGCGGGGCCGCTGTGGCCAACTTCTCTCTCGCCACCTCGGAGCGGTACAAGGACCGCAACGGGGAGCAGCAGGAAAAAACCGAGTGGCACAATATCGTGGTCTGGCGCAACCTCGCCGAGATCTGCGGCAAGTACCTGCACAAGGGGAAGCATATCTACATCGAGGGGCGCATCCAGACCCGCTCCTACGACGATCGCGACGGCAACAAGCGGTATATCACCGAGATCGTCGCTGACAAGATGCAGATGCTCGGCCGGGTCGGCGATGAGGGCGGTTACGCCCAGCGCGGCGAGCCCCGCCAGAGCCGGCCGGCGCAGCAGACGCCCGCCCAGGGCAATCAGGGGAACCAGGGCGGCGCCCCGGCCTACGAGGATATCGCCGATTCCTCCTATAATCCGGATGACGATATTCCGTTTTAGACAGGCCCTTTCATTTTTTGTATATGAAAACTCCGAAAGTAGTTCTCTAAGCCCCGCATTGCGGGGCTTTTTTTGTTGGGTGTGCCAGGGATGGCGAGTCGCGCCTCGATTGGAGCTGTCCCGGTGGTTGTGGTGACGACCGGGTGGCGTGGGGGTGCAAGAAGGAAGACCGTCCGGTCTCCAGGCGGCCGCCGGAATGAATATCCGTTTTTGATTTTTCGATGATGAACCGATCGATGATGGTTGGGCCGGGCATGAAGAGCTGGGGACATTGGCCCCTCCCCGAAGGGCCAGGCGGCAGGATGCCGTCCTATTCATCATCTCCTATTCTTGACGCCCTCATTTTCAACTGGTTTAGTTAACCAAAGACATCCGGTTCACCACAGCGGGAGGCTCGCCATGACGGAAACGCTCGACAAGGTGAAGCAGGTTCTCGGGGCTGATCCCAGGTTCGCCGAGGTCCTAGTCCGTGAAGACGGGAGGGAACTGCACCTGTTCCGGGGCGATGCACACTTCGCCCGCCTCATCCCGATGCCGAAGGAGGGGCGCTGGCGCATGGAACTCTTTCGCAACCTGGAAGAGTGGGAATGCCTCGACTTCCAGGGCCGTCTCGAGGAATGTCTGGAATTCCTCTCCGACAACCCCCATTACCTCTTCTGGGAGGGTTGATCCGGGCTGGAAACCGGTTGCGCCGATGATCTGTTTCTGCTAATTTTGATTCGCCGGGAACGGCAGTGGTTCCCCGGGCGATCTGCGTTTGACATGGAGTAGGGGGGAGACGGCGGTCATGCTGGATGAGCGGAAACGCTTGCTGAGGTTGGCCCTGCAGGATCCGGACGAGGGGGTGTGCAGCGCCGCTGCGGAGGCTCTGGAGCAGCTGGAGTCCGTTCTCGGACTGGAGCAGGTCGCCGAGGCTCTGAAATCGGAGAACCGAGGCCCGCGGGTGCGTGCGGTCTTTGCCTTGGAGCGCCTGACCTCTCCCAAGGCTTTCCCTCTCCTTCTTTCCGCCCTCAAGGATCCTGATGCCGATGTGCGGGCGGCGGCCGTGCAGGTGCTGGGCAAGAAGGGCCACCCCAAGTCCCTCGGGGGACTGGTCCAGCGCCTCAAGGATCCCCATCCCGCCGTGCAGGTTCATGCCGTAGAGGCTTTGGGGAATTTTCGTGATGGGCGCCTGATCCCTTATCTCAGTGCACTGTTTCGGGAAGGAAACGAGGAACTGGTGGTGAGCGCAGTTCGTTCCCTGGGGAAGATGGGACTCTCCGAAGCGGAAGCGGATCTCCTGCCCCTGCTTCAGGACCGTCGCTCCGCAGTGCGCCGTGAAACGGCGCAGGCCCTCGGACGGCTGGACGCCTGAGGGCGATTTCATGGATGTGAAAAGGCCGGGTCGCTGACCCGGCCTTTTCTTTTGGGGAAACCCCACCAAGGGCAGTGGTTTCGGCGCAGACGCGCCGTTGAGGCAGCGGGTGCCGCGATGGACCCTTCTCTGGTCCGCTCCCCGTGACTCCGCCTTCCATCCATTCCGGTCGTGTTCTTCGGTTGAGTCCTGGTTCGGGTGGAACGTTGCCCTCGGCGAAGGGATCAGTCGAAGTAGTCGGTCACCTCGATGCCCCTGACAAAGGGGTCGACTTCGGCGACGATGCGCACCGCGTCGGTGCCGTTCAGGTCCATCCGTCGAGGGGAGGCGATCTGCTTGCCGCCAGGGTCAAAAAGGACGGTGAGGGTCACCGCATCCGGGTCTTTCTCCCCGACCCGAACGACGACTCCGATCTCGTTGCTGTCGAGCCGGACCAGGCTCCCGACCGGGTAGCTGCCGAGGGAGGCGATGAAGCGCTTCACGTAGCCGGGGTTGAGCACCGTTCCCGACACCTCCCGCAACCTCTGGATCGCCTGTCGGGGGGTCATGGGACGCTGGTAGGAGCGGAAGGTGGTGATCGCGTCGTAGGTGTCGGCGATCGCCGCCAATTCGACCAGGGGCGAGACCGTCCGGCCGCGGGCCTCTACCGGGTATCCCTGCCCGTCGAAGCGCAGGTGGTGGCCGAGCACGATGTCCATGGCTTCGGGGGGGACACCTTCCATCTCGCCGACGATGTCGGCGCCGAGGCGGGGGTGCTGGCGGATGAGGGCGAACTCCTCTTCGGTGAGCTTGCCCGGCTTTGTAATGATGTCCCGATCGATATGGAGTTTGCCCAGGTCGTGCAGCAGCGAGCCGAGTCCGAGGGTTCTGAGCCGCTCCGGGGTGAGGTCGCAGGCGCGGCCAAGGGTCAGGGCGATGACCGCTACGTTGACTGAATGGGTGAAGGTGTAGTTGTCGTAATCCTTGAGCATGGAGAGGGCAAAGAGGGCATGGGGCTCGGAGAGGGTGAGCTGCACCATGCTCTTGACCACCTTCACCGCGTCGTCCGAGGTGGGGTTTTTGCCGAGGCGCACGTCGTGGAAAATTTTCTCCATAACCTGCAGTGCCCGTCCGTAGACCTTGCGTGGCGGATCGTCGGCCGTCTCGTCCTCGTCCTCGTCGGCGAGGGGGCGGATGTTGTGCACTCCCCGTTCGGCCAGGGCATCCTCTAGGGCTTCGCCCCTGGCCTCTTTGCGGTCGAGCAGGTCAAGAAGGATCTGGAGTTCCTTTGCGGTCAGGCCTGGGTGGAATTCCAGTCCCTTCAGGGCGAGGGACTTGAGCGTACGGGCGAGTTCCTCGGCTGCAGGCTGGCTCTGGGCGAAGAGATGCTCCTCGAAAAAGAGGGCTCCCTCCAGAAGTCCCATGTGGAGGACTTTCTGAGATCGGAACAGGGAGCGCAACGCGACCAGAAGGCCCTGAATCTGGCGCTCGATGGCGGGGTGGCCAAGGGGGTAGAGGCGGAGCATCTTGAATGCTCCGGCAAGGCCCTGTACGACCTGTTTAATCTCTTCCGGGTTCATGGTCCTGGGTATCTTCGATCAGTTTGAGGGATTGTTTCGCGGCGTCGGCCACCGTCGCGGCGCGGTCCCGGGAGGCGCGTTTCAGCCCTTTCGCAGCGCGGGGCGCAGCCAGTTTTCCGAGGGCGAAGGCGGCCGCCGCACGCAGTTCGTCGTTGCGGGCCCGGCCCCAGAATTTGCGACGTCGAAGGGTCCCCAGGAGGGTCGGGACGGCATCCTCGGAGCCGATTTCTCCGAGAGCCAGGACGGCCGCCTTTTTCGCCTCGACGTGGCGGGACAGGGGGTCCGGTTTGCCGACCAGCTTCCTGAGAGGAGCGACGGCGGCCGTGTTCCGCAACGCGCCCAGGGCGCGGATGGCCCGGGTGCGAAGATCCTGGTCCTTTCCCCGCATGGCCTGGATCAGGACCCCCACGGCGGCCAGGCCTCCGATCTTGGTCAGGGCCCGCAGCGCCTCCCGCCGGATCCGCCCCTCCGGGTGAAACAGCATGGGGTGAAGGTAGGGCGTTGCCTGGGGGTCGCGAATGTCTCCGAGCATCGCTACGGCGTCGCCCACCCCCCGCGTCCGGTTATCACCGAGGTGGGTGGCGAGGACCGGGATTGCCGCCGGGCCCTGGCGGATCAGTATCTGGGCGAGGCGGCGGCGCGTCTCCGGGTTTTCTTCCCCGGCCAGCCTTGTCATGACCCTCTGCCCGGCGCGCTTTCCCAGGAAGGCCAGGGTCCGGATGACCCGCTGGCGTATGTCCTCGGCCAGTCGCACGGTGCCCGCCGATTCGATGAGGAAATCGAGGATGTCCTCACCGGTCAGTTCGGTCAGGGCCTGCCGTGCGCTGGTTTTTCGCTCCCCGGAGTCCTTGCTGTCAATCGCGTGGCGGCCGACGAGTGTCAGGGCCTGGAGCACCAGGGGGCGGCCGGTTTCGGTCAGGTTCTGGTGCATCAGGGGGGCCAGTTCCCGGAGGAGGTCCTGGTAGCGGGCCGGGTCGGTTTCCCGTGCCAACTCCTGGATGACCCGCTCCAGATCCCGGTTCTCCCGGGTGACCTCCAGGACGTCTTCTGGCGTGTGAAGTGCCTGGGCCTCAGCTTCGTGTCCGTCGGAGCCCAATTCCTCGATTTCTTCCCGCATGGCCAGGACCCGGGCGAGGTCGACTTCGTTGATCCAGACCGTGGTGACCCGCGCCCGGCGCAGCGCTTCGGGAACGCCTCCCTCCTTCTGCAGTTCTCCTGGCTCCAGGGTGAGGCAACGGGCCAGGGCCTCGAGGTCGCTCGCGCAGAGATCGGGCATCACCATGAGTTGATGAATGCGGCGGGCGAAGAGAAAAGGGGCAAGGCTCTTCAGGATCGGGCTGTTCGGAGCGATTTTTCGCTCCGCTACGGTGAAGCCGTCCCGGTGGACCGTGCAGTTGAGGGGGGTGTCCCCCTCCAGAAGCGGAGCGAAGCGGTTTCTAGCCTCTTCGACGGCCGCGGTCAGGGAAGGGTGGCGGGGAGGGTAGTACTGGACAGCCTTGATGAGTTTGACCAGGCCTGTCAGGGCCTGTTCAAGGTTGTTCAGAAAGACCTGTCCCCCCAATGGCTCCTCCCCTCCTGCAGTCGCGGCTCGGCGAATCGATTTCAAAAAAATAACATAGCCTCTTCGGGGGCGATTGTAAATGGGTTTCCGCTGGAGGGCGGCGCTGGTCAGTCTTGCTCTTCGGAGGCCTCTTCTTCGACCATGCAGAATCCGTTGTCGTGGATGCCGTGATCCTTGGCCAGGTACATCCCATCCAGGACTTGGCGAAAGTTCTCGGTGACCAGCTTGCGCTTGACCTTGAGGGTGGGTGTGACCTCCTTCATGGAAAAGTCCCGGGAGAGCAGGGTGAAGCGCTTGATCCTCTTGAAGGAGGGCAGTCCTTCCTGCAGGCGGTCGATGCGGCGGCGGATCAGGTCGAGGACCCGGGGGTGGTTGACCAGGTCGCAATGATTGAGGAAATCGAGTTTCTTGAAGCGGGCGTATTTCTACAGGTTGTCGAAGTTGGGGACGAGAAGAGCGGTGAGGTAGGGCTTTCGGTCTCCGTAGACCATGGCGTTGGACAGGAACTTGTCGTGCTTGAAGAGGCTCTCGATCACCTGGGGGGCTATGTTTTTGCCGCCGGCGGTTACGATGATGTCCTTCTTGCGGTCGGTGATGAGCAGGAAACCTTCCGGGTCGAATTCGCCGATGTCGCCGGTTTTAAACCAGCCGTCGGCGAAGGTCTCCGCGGTCCGCTCCGGTGCGTTCCAGTAGCCCTGGAAGATGCCCGGTCCCCGGACGACGATTTCCCCGTCATCGGCGATGCGGACATCAGTGCCCTCGAAGGGGCGCCCCACGGTTCCGATGCGGTGGGCTTGGGGGCTGTTGACGGTGATTCCGGCCGCGGTTTCGGTCAGCCCGTACCCCTCATAGATCGGCAGGTTCGCGGCGAGGAAGAATTCGGCCACATTGCGGGGCAGGGGAGCGCCGCCCGATATGAAAAAGCGCACCTGGCCCCCAAGGTGCCCCTTGAGTTTGGTAAAGACAAGAGCATTTGCCGCGGCGACGGCCATCTCCAGCAAAACCCCGGGGTTGCGGCCGCCCTGACGCCTCGCGACTGCGGCCCTCCCGGCCTTCAGCGCCGTGAAGAATATCTGCTTTTTATGCCATGGACCGGCCAGGACCCTCTCCATGATCCGGGCGAACATCTTCTCGAAGAGCCGGGGAACGCTGATGACGATCGTCGGAGCGATCTCCTGAAGGTTCAGGGGGACCGTGTCGATATTTTCGGCGTAGGCGATTACCGCGCCCTGGTGGAGCATCAGGTAGTAGCCGTCGACCCGCTCGAAGACGTGGGAAAGCGGCAGGAAGGAGAGGCAGGTGTCTTTTTCGGAGATTTCAAATGACTTCACCGCCGCTTCGATATTGGCCAGGATGTTTCGATGGCTCAGGGTCACCCCCTTGGGCGGGCCCGTCGTGCCGGAGGTGTAGATAATGGTGGCCGGGTCCTCGGCGGAGCCCTTCTCCGTCAGGGTGTCCAGGCTGGCCTGCTGCTGCTGGTCGCCCCCGGCCAGGAACTCCTGCAGGGAAACGAAGGAGGGGTGCTCAAGGGAACCCTCCAGGAGGATAACCCTCTCCAGTTGCGGGACCTCCGCCAGGTGCGAAAGCAACTCCTCGGCAAGCAGGGGCGAAAAGAGAAAAAGGAAGCGGCTTTGGGAGTCGTTGACCACATGGAGGATGGCCTCCAGCCCCTCGGTGTGATATATGGGGACGGATACGGCCCCGCAGTGCATTGCGGCCAGGTCTGCGAAGACCCATGCCGGCCCGTTGGGCCCCATGATTGCCACCCGTTCTCCGGGGCGCAGGCCGAGGCTCAAAAGCCCCAGGGCGTAGCCGCGCCAGGCCTGCTCCATGGCCTTCCATGAAATGTCCCGGTACGCTCCCTTCTCTTTGTAGCGCAGGGCGGTTTGGCTGGATAGGCGGCGGGCTTGGCGGCTGACCATCTTTGGAAGGGTTTCATTCATCTGGCCATCCTCTCTGCACAGGGTCTCCAGGAAAGAGCTTGACAGTCCGTTCAGCGGTGTGGAAGCCTGAACCGGTTTTCGGAGCGAAAGGTGAACCAATGATTCTCGGAATTACCGGCGGCATTGCCTCCGGCAAAAGCACCGTGACCGACGTTTTTCGCTCTCTCGGGGCTGCGGTGGTGAGCGCCGACGAGTTGTCCCGCGAGGTCGTGCGTCCGGGTACGCCAACCCTGGAGCGCATCGTGCAGGCCTTCGGGCCCGGCATCCTCCGCAGTGACGGGACCCTCGATCGCAAGGCACTGGGGGAGATCGTCTTTTCCGACCCGGCCATGCGGGAGAGGCTCAACGCCATCACCCACCCGGCCATTGCCGCTCGTGCCGAAGAGCGCCTGCGCTCCCTCGTCCTCGAAGGAGAGCGCCTGATCGTTTACGAGGCCCCACTCCTTTTCGAGGCAGGGGCGGAGAAACGGGTCGATGAGGTCCTGGTGGTGACCGTGGATGAGCCGACCCAGCTCGAGCGCCTCATGGCCCGGGACGGCATCGGCGAGGCCGAAGCCCGGGGCAGGGTTGCCGCACAGATGCCCCAAGCCGAAAAGGCGTCCAGGGCCGACTTTGTCATCTACAATTCGGGAGACCGGCAGGCCGCCGCAGAAGAGGTCAAAGCCCTCTTCCGGCGGCTTGTCGGCGCGTCTGGCTGAGGAAGGCTCGGACCCCCGTCCGTCTTTGGTGCCTGTTCGTACTCGGAGGTTTCGAGTTTCATCCACTGTTTCCCCCGGTCAACCGTTCGCCTTCAGGCGGCTCTTATCTTTAAATCGCATTAAATATAACTACTTACAGTCTATCAGGAGGCTCTCAGCTGTCAATCGGGGGCTGGGACATGGCCGGGCGGCGCGCCTGGTGCGGGTTTTAGGGCTTGGCGGAGGAATAAAAAAAATCCCCCTGCAAAGAGGGGGATTCCGGTGTGGCGGGTTTCGGGTTGAGGCGTCGCTACTTGTGGAAGCCGAGCCGGGTGGAGAGGTCCTCGCCGGCTTTCATCACCAAGGGGATCAAATCCTTCTCGATGCGCTCATCGGGGAATCGCATGGAAGGGCCCGAGACGCTTACCGCACCCACGATGCGGCGGGTGTAATCGCGGATCGGAGCGGCGACGCAGCGGACACCCGGATCCATCTCCTCGTCGTCGAGGGCGTATCCCTGCTCGGCGACCGTCTTGAGGTGCTCCTTGAGAGTCGCCCTGTCGGTGATGGTGTGGGGGGTGTAGGTTTTAAACTCCCCATTCGGGTAGAGGGCGTCGATCTCCTCGTCGGACATGTGGGCCAGGTGGACCTTGCCGGCGGCCGTGCTGTAAGCCGGCAGTCGGGACCCGACCCGGGACACCACCCGCACCGTCAGGTCGGTCTCCACCACGTCGAGGTAGACGATGAAACCTTCTTTGAAGATGGCCACGTAGGAGGTCTCGTTGCACTCGCCGACCAGGCGCTCGAGGATCGGTTTGGCTTGCCGCAAAAGCCCCATCTGCTTGATAAAGGTCTGCCCCAATTCGAGGGCCTTGAGGCCGAGTCGGTAGTTTTCGGTGGCTCGATTCTGTTCAATATAGCCGCGCGACTCCAGTGTCGCCAGGAGTCGGAAGACGTTGTTCTTGTGGAGCTTGAGTCGTTTGCTGAGTTCGGTGACGCCCAGTTCGTCAACATCGTCGTGGAACTGCTCAAGCAGGTCGAGGGCGTGGGATACTGCTTGAATGATGTATTCGGATTTCTCTTTTTTTGCCATGGTGCTTGTTCCCTCTTTAGGCGGATTTCAGGACATGAACCGACACCATTTTTATTAATTCCGTACCCCATGTCAAGCATAATGGGAATTTATGCGAGATATGTCCATGCATGGGGGGAGACAGACCGTTTTTACGACCCGGGTGCAGGGTTTGATGAATCTCTTGAGAGCAATATAAAATGTTGTTTTAAAAAAGTCAACATTAACAAGGGTTTTTTCTGTTCGCGGGGGTCGATGCTCCGAGATAATCTTGCGGTTGACATCGGCATCGGTTTTCGTTAGTCTTTACGGGTATTTGCCCTTTATGGAGGCGGCCTGTGCTCAATCTCAGCAAGAAAATCCTGGTGGCAATCGACGGGTCCCCGCAATCGGACAAGGCGGCCGAAGAGGCGGTGCGCCTGGCCGCCGGCTCCGGGGCCCGCTTTAAGAGCAAGGTGTACGCCCTTCTGGTTCTGCCCAGCATGCGGGCGCCGTCTTTCACAGATTTTTTCCCCTCCCTTCCGGATACCGAGCGTCCCGGCTGGGAGGAGAAACGCAAGCGCATCTTTTACGTGGTCGAGAAAGCCGCCTCCCAGGCCGAAATCCCCCTTGCGAGCGAGGTGGTCTACGGCGACGCCTCCGAGGAGATCATGGCCTTTGCCGAGAAGGAGGAGATCGACGTCATCGTCATCGGGTCTTCCGGGGCAGGGCGGGTCAAGCGGGCGTTCATGGGAAGTGTTTCCACCAAGGTTGCCCTTCACGCCAGGCACTCGGTCTACATCGTTCGTTAGGTCTACATCCTTTCCCCACGGCTCTTTTCCCCGCCGTCCCATTCCTGCCCCGCTCCGGCGGATCTTGCCGCATTCCTGTCATGCCTCAGAACCGGGTCTCCTGGCAGAGGTAGTCGAAGATTTCCGACATGCTCTCCCGAATGAGCTCCTCTTCCTTGGGGAATTCGTGGGGGGACAGCTCCAGGGTCAGGGCCTCGTTGTACCCCGTCTCGCCCAGATGGTTGAGAAAACGGGTCAGGTGCAGGACCCCGTGGCCGGGCAGCAGGTGCTCTCGGCCGTAGCCGTAGTCGGAGAAGTGGATGTTGCGCATCCTCCCCGAATCGTAGAACCGGTGAAAGTCTTGCAGGAAATTGGCCTTGGACGAGCCCATGTGGGCCGTGTCGAAGGTCATGTAGAGGTTGCGTTCCTGCATGAAGGAGATCATCGCCCCTGTGGCTCCGAGGAGGTAGGGGTTGAGCTTGAAGGCGCCGGAGCAGGGCATGTTCTCGATAGTGATGAGGATCTGGTCTTGACCGACTTCTTTCTGGAAGTTCCTCACCCGGTTGAACCAGCGCCAGAACTTGAACTCCAGAGCCATCCAGGCAGGGGGGTGGAAGTTGATAAGGGGGATGCCGGTATCGAGGGCGAGCCGGGTGGTGCGGTGAAGCTGGTCGATCTTGTTGCCCCAGCCGTCGAGCTCCAGAAAGGGGGCGTGCAGGGAGCAGATCGGGAGGATGGTCTGCAGATCCCGAATCAGGGCGCCATTGTCCTGGTACTGGAAGTCGTAGCCGATGATGACTTCCATGCCATCGAACCCCGTATCCCTGGCGATCTCGAAGACCTTTTCCAGGGGGAGGGTGTATAGGCTGCCGGCGGATAGGACAAGTTTCATAGGACTCTGCAAGCGCGTGAAAGAACGCTCTTTGGGGGCGGACGTTCGTATCGGGCTAAAGGCGGTTAACCTCCTCGGCAAGGAAGCGGCGAATCTCCTCTGGAGGCGGGGGGGTGGCCAGGGAAACGGCGATCATGGTCACAATGACGAGGGGGGCTCCTATAAGTGCGGAGGAGGTCGGCGGGAAAAGGGTCGCGACCAGGGGGAAGGCCCCTCCCAGGAAGAGCGATGCGGTGGTAATGAGAAGGCCGGTCACCATGCCGGCGATGGCCCCGTGCTTGTTTGTCCGGTCCCACCAGATGCCGAGGAGAAAGACCGGGAACAGGGTGTTGCCGGCCAGGGCGAAGGCGACCGCTGTGATCTGGGCGATCAGCCCCGGGGGGTTGACGGCCAGGACCACCACCAGAAGCGCCAGCGCCAGGGTCGCCGTTTTGGCGACTTTCATCAACTGTCTTTCGCTGGCCCGGGGGTTGATGAGGCGGAAGTAGATATCGTAGGAGAAGGCGCCCGCCCCGGTTATGAGCAGCCCGGTGACGGTGGAGAAGGCGGCCACGATCGCTCCGGTGGCAACGATCCCGGTCACCCAGGTCGGCAGGCCGGCCCATTCCCCGGCCATGACCGCGATCAGGTCGGCGACCGCACGGGCCGATTCGGGATCGCCCGCCAGGCCGTTGCGCATCTCCCAGATCTTGGCGAGGGCTCCGTAGGCCGGGGCGCTCCAGTAGAGAAGGCCGATAAAGAAAAGCCCCCAGACCACGCTCCAGCTGGCGTCCCTGATGTTGGGGACGGTGTAGAAGCGGGAGAGGACATGGGGCAGTCCCGCGGTTCCCACCATGAGGGTGAAACAGAGGGCGATCCATTCGAAGGGGGTGCCGTAGGTCCAGGGGGCTGCGTGGGCCGCAGCGGCGCCTTCGGTCAGTTCCCGAATTGCCCCGCCGTAGCCCATCTGGGGGATGAGCCAGGGGAAACCGAGCGTCTTGGCCAGGGCCATCAGGGGCAGGATGAAGCAGAGGATGAGGACCGCGTAGTGGAACTGCTGGTTGCGGGCGACCCCGAGGCTTCCCGATAGGACGAGGTAGGAGATGACCACGGCGGTTCCCAGGAACAGGGCCGGGGTGTAGTCCAGGCCGAAGATCCAGGAAAAAATCAGGCCGATGCCCTTGTACTGGGCAACGCAGTAGACCAGGGTGATCAGTATGGTGATCAGGGCCGACAGGAAACGGGCCACCGGCGAGGCGTAGCGGGCGTCGACGAACTCCGGGGCCGTGTACTTGCCGAAGCGGCGGATCTGGCCCGCCATCAGGAAGAGCAGCAGGACGTAGCCCCCCGTCCAGCCGATCACGTAGGCGAGGGCGAAATAGCCCTGCAGATAGAAGACCCCAGCGATGCCCAGGAAGGAGGCGGCGCTCATCCAGTTGGAGGCGATTGCCGCCCCGATCCCGAGGCGGCCGAAGGAGCGTCCCCTGACCAGGTAGTACTCCCCTTTGCTGGTTCGACTGGCCAGTCCGACCATGACCGAGAAGACGAGAAAGGCCATCAGCAGCAGGGCTGGAGCCATTTTGAAGTCACCGGCAGTCATACGCCCTCCTTATTTAATGGCGACGGTACGTCTCCGACAGCCGGTCGATGAAGACATTGAACAGAAAACAGAGCAGGATGAAAAAAAGGACAAGGAACTGCCCGGTGAACCAGTAGTAAAAGGGGAAACCGAGGAAGCTGGCCTCGGTAAGGGGCCCGACTCCGGACGGGTTGCGCTGGCTCAGGGCGAGCCAGAACTGGAAACCGAAGGTGGCGAGGGCCCATCCCGCGAGCATGGTCCAGATGCAGATCGCCTCCTTGCGCATGTATCCGGGGCGGGGGCGGAACAGGTTGACGCGGTAGTCCCTGGGCGCCCCGCCGTCGGGGGGGTGTTCCTGTCGCATGCTGTCCTCCCTGAAGAGTGGCCTTAATGGTCCCCGTGAAGGGTGTCGTTCTCCGGGGGCTTCATGATCTCCCGCAGGACGCTTGTGGCGTAACTTCCCCTGGGAAGTCCGAACCCAAGCAGCAGGTCATCCCCTTCCTGGCGAACCTCGGCCCCGGTCAGGGGCACCCGCAATGGGCGGCGCTCCCCTTCCATACTCAGGCCCCGCTCCAGGCGGAAGTCCTCGGTCCGCAGACTTTCCTTCTCCAGCAGCGCTTCTTCCAGAATGCCCGCCTGGCCACCGGCCAGGGTCACTTTGTAGCCGAACAGGGGGGCCGAGGGGCTGATTTCCAAACGGTCGGCGCGGGGTTGCTCGGCGGCCGGCTCTTCAACCGTGAAGCAGGCGCCGTTGCCGTGCTTGTATGCCAGGTCTCCAGGCCACAGGGTGCAGAGGGTGGCGAGGCGCATGGCGACCAGGCGATCGAAGAGGCTCGACTGGTAGGCGGAGAGGTAGAGGCGCAGCAATTTGCGCGGTAATCAGAGGACCGCCTTGCCGGCCGGTCGGCCTGCCAGGAGGTCGCGGATCAGGGCGCGCTCGTTGCGCATGCGGGGGGGCAGGGCGGCCAGGGCTCCCTCGAGGTCTCCTGCCGCGAAACGTTCGGCACCCTGGCGCCACCGCGCGTTGCTGATCCGGGCCGGATCTCCAAGGACCTTGCCGGCGGCGGCCTCGTACTCTTTGCGCAGCAGGGCCCGGCCGACCAGGTGGGAGTTGCCGAGGGAGCCGTAGCGCTGCTGTCCGAAAAGGTTGGGGACACCGAACTCCTGAAGGGCGCCGAGGGTGGCCCGGGCAGCCTCCAGGGCGTCGCCTTCGACCTGCCGGACGCGGATGGCGAAGCGGTTGCCGGCGAGGTGCCCTGGGCGCAGCTTGTTGCCGTGCAGGGTCGCGGAGAGGATGCGCACCCCCTCCAGGTTCAGGCCCTGGATTTGCTCCGGGAGCACTCCGGGAATGGAGACGGTCTGCCGGGTGGTGGCCCGGGCGTCCTTGAGCCCGGCGTAGCCCATGTCCCGCTCCTTCACCCCCAGGGCCCGCGCCAGGCGCTCCATCATGGCGAAGGTGGTCAGTCCCTGCTTTTCGACCTGGAGATAAAGGTGCTCGCCTTCGCCGCAGGGGGCGTAGAGGGGGATTTCCTCGACCAGAAAGTCCTCCGGCGTCTCCTTGATGAGACCGCCGGTGCCCGGGATCTGGGTCGTGAGGTAGGGGCTACTCATTGCCGGCCTTGTCCCAGCGGACCCGGAAGCCGCGGCAGACTTCGGGAGGGGAGTCGATGTCGACGCCCTTCTGCTTACGGTAATGCATGAAGTGGATCGGCTGGCCCTTGTCGAGGAAACGGCGCATGTACTTGGATAGGGGGTAGCCTGGAAGGGTCGTGGTGTAGGGTGAGGCGAGGCAGTTGGCGAAACCCTTGTGGCTTTGGAGAAGGTCCGCCACCTCGTGGGCGTAGTTGGCGAAATCGGGGCTGAAGAAGAAGTCCCCGCTCGGACCCAGGGAGTAGAGCAGCAGGTCGAGGAAGTCCTTGTTGACCAGGCGGCGCCGACGGTGCCTCTTCTTCGGCCAGGGGTCGGGGCAGTTGACGAAGACCGCTGCCAGACTTCCGGGTCCAAGGACGCGGGAGAGGAGGTAGCGGGCCTCCAGGCGCATGACTCGCAGATTGTCGAGTTGGGCCTCGTCCGCCTTGCGGCAGGTCTTGAAGCAGCCCTGGTTGTAGATGTCGATGGCCAGGAGGTTGGTGGCGGGGTTTTTGCGGGCCCATTCCAGGGCGAAGTGCCCGGTGCCGCAACCGATCTCGAGGGCCAGGGGGCGGGGGGCGCCGAAAAAGCCCGACAGGTCGGAATCCTCTCCCAGTTGCTCCTCCCGGATGAAATTCGGGGACGTGATCTCGATCATTCTTTGGGTCATCTGAAGCGGTCATCCTCCAAGCTGGTTTTTCGGGGGGATAAGCCCCCGCGGGTACTGCGCCAAGTTTAGCCCATCTGCCGGGGGAGTGCAATTAAGATGTTGGGATCGTTCCGGAAACTCACCCCGGCGGTTCGCCGCAATAGCCCGGCCTTCTTCCGCAGGTCAGACGGATCGACCGGCTGCGCGTCCGATCGATCCGTCATTGGGGCAAAGCTTTACTTCAGTCCTGCCAGGTAATCGGCGATGACCGTCAGGTTCTCTTGGGGCAGGTGCTTGTAGGAGGGCATGAGAGACTTTTCGTTGAGGGCCTTGGGGTCGGTCAGCTGCCGCATGACCTGGTGGGAGTCGAGGCGAGCGCCGACTCCATCCAGGGCGGGGCCGAGGCTGCCGCCCTGTCCGCCGATGGAGTGGCATCCCCGGCATCCTTGGGCGTTTATCAGTTCCAGGGCCCGGTCTTCCGGCTCCGCCCCGAGCAGGGGGGCGGCGAGAATCAGGGAGGCGGAGGCGGCGACGAGAAGGGTGGCGAGGGCTCTTCGGTCCATGACGGGCATCTCCTTTGAGGGGCGAAGGGGCAGTGGCGGCCGCGGGCAGGCCGACGCCGGAAAACATGACATGTCCTCAATATTACTCCATCCCAGGGGCTCGCCGGAAGGAAAAAAGTTGTATTCCCCCCCGGGGAGGGCTAACCTTAAGGCCTGAATGGCCCATGCGCGGGGACGGGCCAGTTTTCCGCCGATTCTTTTTGTTCAAGGAGATGTATAGTTATGCTTATCGTCATGCATCACAGCGCCCCAGCCGATCAGATCGAGGCCGTGCGCCGGGCGGTCGAGCAGATGGGACTGCGGGCGGAGCCGATTCCCGGCAGCGAGCGGACCGCCATCGGCGTTCTCGGCAACCAGGGATATGTCGATGATACCTCCATTCGCCATCTGCCCGGCATCCGGGAGATCATCCACGTCAGCAAGCCCTATAAAATGGTTTCCCGCGATTTTCATCCCGCCTCCACGGTGGTGGAAGTTGGCGGGGTTTCGGTGGGGGAGGGGCATCCCCCCGTCATCATCGCCGGCCCCTGCTCCATCGAGAGCGAGGAGCAGATGGTCGAGGCCGCACTCCTGGTCAAGGGCGCGGGGGCGCAGATCCTTCGGGGGGGGGCATTCAAACCCCGCACCGGCCCCCATTCCTTCCAGGGACTCGGCAAGGAAGGCCTCAAGTACCTGCGGCGCGCCGGGGACGAGGCGGGCATGCCGGTCATCACCGAAGTGATGCGCATCGGGCAACTCGATGACGTCTGCCGCCACGCCGACATTCTTCAGATCGGAGCCCGTAACATGCAGAACTTCGATCTGCTCAAGGAGGCCGGGAAAACCGGCCACCCGGTCCTGCTCAAACGGGGAATGAGCGCCACCCTCGAGGAATTCCTGGCCGCCGCCGAGTACATCCTGGCCGAGGGCAACTCCCGGGTGATCCTCTGCGAGCGGGGGGTGCGAACCTTCGAGAGGGCCACTCGCAATACCCTGGACCTGTCGGTGGTCCCTCTCATCAAGGAGATGAGCCACCTTCCCATTATAGTCGATCCCAGTCACGCCACGGGCAAACGCAGTCTGGTGCCGGTCATGGCCAAGGCCGCCCTGGTGGCAGGCACCCATGGCCTCATGATCGAGGTCCACCCGGCCCCGGAGAAAGCTCTCTGCGATGGGGCTCAGAGCCTGGCCGGACCGGGCTTCAGGGCGCTCATGGACGAGATGCGGAGCTTGATGTCATACCTGGGTTACTGAGCCGGGGGGACCTCAGGCGGCGTGGAGCCGCAGCAGGGTGATCTCGGGCCGACACAAAAAACGGACCGGAAGGATGCTGGTCCCCACTCCGCGAGTCACGTAGAGGGGCGTCTCTTCGGGCCCTACCCGGTAGAGTCCTTCGATGAAGGGCTCCGAAAAGCGAGGCAGGTAGAAGGGCGGGACAAAGGGGAGGCGGACCTGGCCGCCGTGGGTGTGGCCGCAGAGGATGAGATCGATCCGTCCCTCCAGAGCTTGGTGGTCGAATGCCGGCACGTGGGAGAGGAGCAGGTTGACGCGCTCCGGTGCGGCCATTCGAGCGAGCAGTTTCACCCGGTCGGATGGGGAGGGATAGTCGAGCCCGAGGACGGACAGGGGGACCCCGTGCAGGTCAAGGTCGTGGCTCCGGTTGATGAGGAGGGTGGCGCCCCATCGGGCAAAGTGCCTGCGCAGGTTCTCCCCTTCGAGCCGCGCCCAGTACTCCCAGTTCCCCTGTACGGCGAAGATGCCTCCCGGGGCCTTGAGCATGCTCACGAAGCGCTGCACCCCGTCAAGGTTCCGGCGCTGCTCGAGGTAGTCGCCGGTCAGGAGGATGAGGTCCGGTTCGAGACCGTTGACGGTCCGTGCCACTTTTTCGAAGTAGCCGTGAAATGAACGGATGTGCAGGTCCGAGAGGTGGACAAGGCGCAATTCCCGGCCCGGCGGGACCTTGGCCAGGGGCAGGACCACCTCCTGCACCTGGAAGGCCCGCGGTTCCCGGACCAGGGCGTCGGCCAGAACCAAACCTCCTGCAGCGCCGCCGCCGAGCAGGAAGGCTCGCCGGGACACTCTCGAGCGTCTCCGGTTCTTCTTGTTCTCTTCCGCCTCCCGATTCACCCTTTTACCTCTCCTGCGTTTTCCAAGAGCAGCAACGGCCGTTGCAGCCAATATACCATGGCCGGCCGGTTCCACCAAGGTCGCCTTGTCTCTTCCTGGAGGTTGGGGTATATTCCGGAGAAGAGCCTTTCCCTCCCTTGAGCGATCATTGAGAAAGGGGTGAATCCATGTCCGGCAGCCGTGAAGTTTGTGCAGGCGTCCACTGGGTCGGGGCCAAGCACCCCGAGTTGAAGGTTTTCGACGAGCTCTTTCCCACCCGGCACGGCACCACATACAACGCCTTCCTGGTCCGGGGGCGGCAGAAAGTGGCCCTGATCGACACGGTCAAGGCGCCTTTCGCCGATCGTTACCTGGAGACCGTCCGCAGCCTCGTTCCCCTGGAGATGATCGACCTGGTGGTGGTCAACCACACCGAACCCGACCATTCGGGCGCCCTGGAGAAGCTGCTTCTGCACAACCCTGAAATCGAGGTCTACTGCACCCGCCCCGGGGAAAATTTCCTCAAACAGCTGATCGAGGCGCCGATGCGGACCCACGTCGTGGCCGACGGGGAGGAAATCGACCTGGGAGGCAGGACCCTGCGCTTTGTGCTGGCCCCCTACCTGCACTGGCCCGACACCATGTTCACCCATCTCCCCGAGGAGAAGGTCCTTTTCCCCTGCGACGCCTTCGGGGCCCATTATTGTGCAGACGGTCTGTTCGACGACGAGGTGCCCGACTTCTCCTCCGAGTTCGCCCACTACTTCTACACGATCATGCGTCCTTTCAAGGATAAGATCCGGGAAGCGGTGGCAAAGGTGGAAGGTCTTGATCTCAGCCTCGTCTGTCCCTCCCACGGGCCACTCCTGCGACGCGACCCGATGGATGCGGTGAGAGCCTACCGCCGCATGGCGGCAGCTCCCCCTTCGACAGGAGCCAAGCGGGCCCTGCTGCTGACCCTCTCCCCCCATGGAAACACCCGGACCATGGCCAAGGCGGTGCGCGCCGGGCTCGAAGCCCGGGGTGTCGAGGTGCTGGAGCGGGCCATCATTGACATGAAGGACGAGGAACTGCGCGACGAGATCGAGCGGGCCGATGCCCTTCTCGTCGGTACCCCCACCATCAACCGGGACGCGCCCCCGCCGGTCTGGAAGGCCCTGTCCCTCCTCTCGAGCGTGACCCCCAAGGGCAGGGTGGGGGCGGTGTTCGGTTCCTTCGGCTGGAGCGGCGAGGCGATCAAAATCGTCGAGGAGCGGCTCCTGGGGCTCAAGTACACCCTTGCGGCCCCCGGTCTCTCGTTCCGGTTCCGCCCCACCGAGGAGGATCTTCAGGCCTGCCGGCAGCTTGGCGAAGCGGTGGGCCAAGCCCTTTCGGACGAGGTATAACAATTTTGCATCCGGCGCCGGAGCATCTTGTGGGTCGGCCTTTTCCCGCCCTTTTCCCTTTGAGCGGCCATGCCGCCTGATGCGTCTGGGTCGCTGAATTCCCTGAAGAACAGAAGTGGAGGAAACGGTGCTGTCTCAAGCCATGTCCAGTCTGAACAGTTTTGTCTGGGGCCCTTACATGCTGGCCCTGCTGGTCGGAACGGGGATATTTCTGAGTCTGCGGCTCGGTTTCCTGCAGTTCACCTACCTGCCCAGGGCTCTGAAACTGGTCTTTAGCCGGAGCGGCAAGGATCTGGGCGAGGGGGACATCACCCCCTTCCAGGCGCTGACCACTGCCCTGTCGGCGACGATCGGCACGGGAAACATCGCGGGGGTGGCGACGGCCATTTACCTGGGCGGCCCCGGCGCCATCTTCTGGATGTGGGTCTGCGCCCTGTTCGGCATGGCGACCAAGTACGCCGAGGCGGTCCTGGCGGTGAAGTATCGGGAACATCTCCCGGACGGCACCATGCAGGGCGGACCTATGCGTTACATTGCCGAGGGGCTTGGGCTGAAGTGGCTCGGCTGGCTGTTCGCCCTTTTCGGCAGTCTCGCCGCCTTCGGTATCGGCAGCATGGTCCAGTCCAACTCGGTGGCAGTGGCCCTGGAGACCACCTGGAGCGTGCCGCCGCTGGCTACCGGGCTTGTGTTGGCCCTGCTTACCGGGGCGGTCATCATCGGCGGCATCCGGCGCATCGGCAAGGTGACCGAAAAGCTGGTGCCGACGATGGCCCTCTTCTACGTGGCGGGGGCCCTGGTCATTCTGGTCCTTCACGCGGCCCATATCCCCCAGGCCCTCAGCCTGATTTTCAGCCACGCCTTCGCCCCCGCGTCGGCCGCCGGCGGATTTGCCGGGGCGACGGTGGCCGCCGCGGTTCGCTTCGGGGTGGCCCGCGGGGTCTTTTCCAACGAGGCAGGCCTTGGCAGCGCCCCCATAGCCCATGCAGCAGCCCGCACCGAGAGCGCAGTGCGCCAGGGCCTCATCGCCATGACCGGGGTCTTCTTCGACACAATCATCGTCTGCTCCATGACCGCCCTGGTGATCCTCTCCACCGGGGCCTGGCAGAGCGGGGAGACCTCCAGCGCCCTGACCTACATGGCCTTTCAGCAGGGGCTGCCCGGTCCCGGAGGACTCATCGTCACAATCGGCATCGCGGTCTTCGCCTACTCGACCATGATCGGCTGGGCCTATTACGGCGAGGAGTGCATAGAATATCTCTTCGGGCTCAAGGCGCGGACCCCCTACCGTTACGTCTTCTGTTCGGTGGTCGCCCTCGGCGCCTTTCAGAAGGTCGGGTTCGTCTGGGACTTCTCCGACACCATGAACGGCGCCATGGCCATCCCCAACCTCATCGGTCTGCTTGGGCTCTCCGGGGTCCTGGTCAAGGCCACTCGGGAGGGTCTGGCCAGCCCTGAAACCCTGAGCTGAGCCGGGAGCCGCCGCAGTTGAATTCCACAACCTCGATCGCTGTCGTGGCCGTTGCCGCTCCGCTGGACAAAACCCTCTTCTACAGGATTCCGGAGAGACTGCGGGAGAGGGCCCGGGTGGGGATGCGCCTGCGGGTGCCCCTCGGGCGCCGGCGGGTCGTCGGCTACCTGCTGGAGCTTCGCCTCGGCGACCCCGCGGGGCTCAAAGACATCGATGAGGTCCTCGACGACGAACCCCTTTTCCCCGAATCCCTTGTTCCCTTTTTCGTCCGTGCCGCAGACTATTACCGGTTTCCTCTCGGGGAGGTCATCCGGACCGCCCTGCCGGCCGGCCTCTCGGGGCGGGGCGAGGGCGTTTCCGTGCGTCGCGAGCGGGTCTTTTCCCCGTGCCAGGGAGAGGGGGAACCCTCCGGGCCGAAGCAGCGTGCCATCCTGTCCTTTCTTCGCTCCCGCGGCGCGGTGCCACTGCCTGAGCTGCGGGAACATTTCCCCGAACCCCACGCCCCGTTGAAGCGCCTGCTGGAGCAGGGGCTGGTCGAAGAGTCTTCGGTGGAGAGCCTGCGCGACCCTTTTTCCGCCCTCCCGCCGGAGCCTGACCGCCCCGTCGAGCCGAGCGATGAGCAGTCGTCGGCCCTGGAGAGGATCGAGCAGGCCCTTGTTGCGGGAGATTTTTCCCCCTTCCTGCTTCACGGGGTAACCGGCAGCGGCAAGACCGAGGTCTACCTGCGGGCCATCGATTCGGCCCTCAAGCGGGGCAAACGGGCCCTGGTACTGGTCCCGGAAATCGCCCTCACTCCCCAACTCGTGGGTCGATTCCGGGCCCGTTTTCTGCCCTCCGACACCGCCATCGCTGTTCTGCATTCCGGGCTTTCCGATGGTGAGCGCTACGATGCCTGGCGGAGCATCGCCCGTGGGGACGTGCCGATCGTCATCGGGGCCCGTTCGGCGGTCTTTGCTCCCCTCCAGGACCTGGGCATCATCGTCGTTGATGAAGAGCACGAAAGCAGCTACAAGCAGGGCGAGGGGTTTCGCTATCATGCCCGCGACCTGGCCTTGCTCCGGGGCCAGATGTGTTCCGCCGTCGTTCTCCTCGGTAGCGCGACCCCGGCACTGACGACCTTCCAGCGGGCCAAGACCGGTTCCTGCGGCTACCTGCCTCTCGGCAGTCGGGTTCAGGACCGGCCCCTTCCCGAGGTGTGCCTGGTCGACCTCGCGCAGGAACGCCCCGAGGGGACTCTCTCCGCACCCCTCGCCGAAGCCCTGGCGGAAACCCTGGTGCGGGGGGAACAGGCCCTGGTCCTTCTCAACCGGCGGGGTTTCGCCCCCTTCCTGCTCTGTCAGGATTGCGGTCAGACCTTCCGCTGCCCTAACTGCGAAATCACCCTCACCTTTCATCAACGGCGGCGCCAGTTGCGCTGCCACTATTGCGACTATCAGTTGGTTCCGCCGGAACTCTGCCCCGGGTGCAAGGGGGGAAACCTGCAGCCTGAAGGGGCCGGAACCGAACGCCTCGAAGAAGAGTTGGCGGACGTTTTTCCCGAGGCCCGCATCGGCCGAATGGACCGGGACACCACCGGTCGCAAGGGGGCTCACCAGGACCTGGTCAGTCGCATGCGGGACGGGGAGTTGGACATCCTGGTCGGCACCCAGATGGTGGCCAAGGGGCACGATTTCCCCGGGGTCACTCTGGTCGGGGTGGTCAACGCCGATAACACCCTCAACTTTCCGGATTTCCGCAGCGCCGAGCGCACCTTTGCCCTGCTCACCCAAGTCGCCGGAAGGGCCGGACGCGGGCAGCGGCCGGGTCGGGTCTTTATCCAGACCTATTCCCCCGACCACTATGCTCTGGCCTGCGCCGCAAACCACGACTACCAGGAGTTCTACGAGCAGGAAGCTGGTTTTCGCCAGGTGCTCGGTTATCCCCCCTTTGGCTACCTGGTCAACCTGGTCCTGGCCGGCAACGACGCCGACAGGGTGGGCAAGGCCGCCGCGCAACTCAGCGCCGATCTGCAGCCGGCACCGGGCGGACTCGAGGTCCTCGGTCCCGCTCCCTGTCCCCTAGCTAGGTTGCGGGGCAAGAGCCGCATGCAGATCCTGCTCAAGGCCCCGCTGCGCGCCCCTCTGCGGCAGGCTCTTGCACAACTGGACGCCGTAAAGGGGAGGATTCCCTCAGGGGTGAGTTTAGTGGTCGATGTCGATCCCCTCGACATGTTGTGATTCCCTGGAGAACCCAAAGAAATCCGGTGCCCGGCCTCTGCCGGGCTTTTTTGTGCACGGGGACGCGCAGGGACTTGTTCGTCGAAGGAACCTTTTGGGGCGAGGGTGTTTGTCAGGGGGGAGTGCGGCTTCATGCGGACTCATCAACCGAGTCCGCATGGTTGGGCAGGGCAAAGCAAAGGAAGGGGCCTCGGCAGCGAAGAGGCTAGGCCAGGCGACTGGGGTACATCTGCGATGCCAAGAGGGCCAGTTTGAGTCGGTTGGAGACGCCGAACTTTTTGAAGAGGTGGTTGCAGTGAGATTTTACGGTTAATTCGCTGATGGACAGCTTCTCTGCCGTCTCCTTGTTGGTCATGCCCTCGCAGATGCAGTCGAGGATTTCCTTTTCTTTTTTGGTCAGGCTGATTTTCTTATGGGCGTTTTGGGAACTGCTCAAGGACTCTGTGAGGGTCTTCCTGTCGATCCACAACTCGCCGGCATGGACTGTTGCAATGGCCTTTTTCAACAGGTCGGAATCGTAGCTCTTGTGAAAGATGCCCACCAGTCCTTTGGCAATTAGTTTTTGCAGACCGCCGTTTCCAAAAGGGGCCTTTCGGTCGTCGGTGATCAGGATGGTTTTTGCGGGAAGTTTTTTTTCATAGTTATTGACCAGGAAATTGCAGCTCGGCAGGTCGGCCACGATAACATCGGGGTCGTTTTGCAGGATGCCGCTGACACCCTCGTCACCGGCGTGGATGCCCACAATTCGCAGGCTTTTATCCTCTTCCAAAAGTTTTTGCAAGCCTTCGGCGAAGAGTCTGTAGCCGCAGTAGATAAGAACGTTGATGGCCATCTTGTTTCCTTTCCGGCACGGGGTGAAGATTCCGGGGCGTGTTGAGGAAAACCCGATTCCCGTTTCAGCCCTACAGAAGGAGGAATCGTCCCACCGGTGTTCGAACATCGACGGTGGTTTGGGGGGGACTCAAGTCATTGCCCCCAGGTGAGCGAACTGGAAACCCAGCCCCGTTCTCCGTCTTCGTGTTCCACCTCCAGCCACAATCCTTTTTCTCCCATGACCCGGAAGACCACCCCCTGATATGCATGGAAGGTGACGGGGTAGTTGGTGCCGGGGCCCTTCCTTACATTCATCCGGTCCACTTCAACCACGACGCTTCTAGAATGGTCCACCATTGATTTGTGAATCCACCCCCTGTGGTCCTGAAAATCTCTCACCTCATAGTAGTCCCCCCGGGACGCTTGAACAGAAAGGGGGTAGTAGCGGGGGACCTGCATCACAACGTAGGAATTCGTGGGTGAGGGCTTGCTGCGCAATTCAGCAGTTTCGGAAATCACCGAGACGATTTCCGCCTGACACGTTCCCCACAGGAAGAAGGACAGAATGAACCCCAAGACGTATTTCACATATCCCTCGAATTGATTGGAATCTCTCATTTAGTTAATACGATAGCTGAATAGGGATCTATTTCAATGGCGGGTGACTAAAATCCAACCATTGCCCAAAACCGACTCCCTCATGTGTGGAAGAAACACCAACTTAAGTGTGAAGGTCTGATTCAATGGATTCTCCATGTCACGCCTCTTACGGCTCGGAACGGGAGCGCAGGCGGGCGAGTTGATCGAGGTTCTCCTGGGCCCGGGGATAGAACCTTGGGTTGAGTTTCATTGCCTGCAAAAAAGCCTCCTCGGCCCTATCCCAATGGCCTTGGGTCATATAAAGATATCCGAGGTTGTTGAAGGCCGCAGGTTTGCCGACTGCTTCCTCGAACAGTTGCAGGGCCTTGTCCTCGTCTCCATGCAGGGCGTAGGCGGTTGCCAAATTGTTCAGAATCTGCCTGTCGCCGGGGTCCTGCCCGAGGGCGGTGCCAAGGGCTGTAATCGCGTCGGAGTAGCGTCCCTGAAGGAGGAAGTTGAAGCCCAGGTTGTTGTAGGCCGAGGCCGCCTCGGGCTGGGTCTGGACAATCTGGGAAAAAAGAGGTTCGGCGAGCATCTCTTCTCCCATGTCATCGTAGGTTATGGCCAACTCCGTCATTGACTCCTGGTCGCCGGGGTTGCGGTCGAGGAGTTTGCGAAGAAAGACCACCGCGGTTTCGTGCTCTCCGAGTTCCCTCGAAAGAATCGCCAGGGACAACAGGGCAGGGCGATGCAGCGGGCCTTCTTTCACGGCTTGCTGATAGGCCTGCTGCGCCTCTTTCAATTTGCCCCCCCTCTGCAGGATCTGGCCCATACCGACGTAGGGTGCTGGGGAATGGGGGGCTTTTTTGAGGGCCAGGCTGAAGTGCAGTTTGGCCAATTGAAGATTGTCCTTGGCCAGGTGGAGGTTGCCTTCCCGCACCAGTTCCGCAGGAGACAGTTTTTCCAGCTGTTTTTGTTGAATTGCGTCCTGGGAGGGCAATTTACCCTCAGGGATGTCCGAATAGTTTCCGTTCAGGGTCTGAACGGATGTGGTGCAAGAGCACAGGCCCAGAAAAATGAAACAGAACAAGAGTTGTCGGCCGACACGAGTCGATGTTTTTTTGAAATTTTTCTCTGGCGAAGTATTCGAAACCGGGTTCAAAGTCTTTCCTCCTGTCGATATGAAATCAATCTTGATGTCCATGGCTTGCGTTGGTTCGCCCTGTTGAAGGCCGCACCGCCCTCTTAGTTGCCGCTCATTGCGGGGAAGAGAATGGTGACGATCTTGATGGCCGCCGGACCGACGAGAACCACGAAGAGGGCCGGGAAAATGAAAAAGATCAAGGGGAACAGGAGCTTGACCGCCGCCTTGGCCGCTTTCTCTTCGGCCATCTGGCGCCTCTTGACCCGCATGCTGTCGGCGTGTACGCGCAGAGACTTGGCCAAACTCGTTCCGAAACGGGCGGTCTGAACCAGAATGGTCATCAGCGCGTTGATTTCCGAGATTCCCGTTCGCAGGGCCATGTTTTTCAAGCTTTCGTGCCGTGGCCTCCCGCCCCGGATCTCCAGGTTTGTGAGGAAGAATTCATCGCTGAGGTCCTGGTTCATGGGTCTGATTTCCTCACCGATCCTTTTAAAGGTCATGTCCAGGCCGAGGCCGGCTTCCACACAGACGACCATCAGGTCCAGGGCGTCGGGCAGGGCCTTGACGATTCTCTGCTGCCGCGCCTTGGTGAGGTAATGGAGGAATAGATTGGGAAGAAGAAAGCCGGCAAGGGCTAGAACCAGGCACAGTGCGGCTGCCTCGGCGTTGAAGCCGTAAAAGAAACGGGTGCCTACCAGGATGGCGGGGAAGACGACGGCGCCAACCACCTTGGCGGCAAGGTAGTTCTGGTAAGCTCGTTCCGAACGGAAACCCGCCTGGATAAGCTTGAGGCGCAGTTTTTTCTTTGTGGCTCCTTCGGCTGGAGCCACGACATTATGCAGGGGCTTGGCGATCTTGCCGACGAAGCCCTGCTGTTCTTCTTCAAAGAGTCGGATTTTCTTTTTGCTTTGTTCGGGTTCCTTTTGGCTCAAGGTGAGGCGTTTCAGGCGCCGCTGCAGGACGTTGCTGCGGGTAAACAGGAGATAAAGACCAAGCACGAGGCCGACAGCGGCCAAGAAGGTCATGGCGAGAACGCCGAAGTACTCTGGGGTTTCCAGGATAGAAAAAAACGAATTTAAAAGCCTGTTCATCCCAATCCCCTTACATTTCTACGGTGACGATTTTGTTGATAAGGTAGGCGCCGACAATGGCGGAAACAATCCCACTGTACAGCATGATGCGCCCAATCTCTTCCTTCCAGAGGAGGGAGATGTATTCGTAGTTCACAAAATAGATGTAGAGGAACATCAAAAGGGGAAGGGATACGAGTACCACCGCGGAAAGCCTGCCCTCGGCGGTCAGAGCCCTGACCTGCCTGTCGAACTGGACCCGGTCCCGGATCAGGCGACTGATGTTGTCGAGGATTTCCGTGAGGTTCCCCCCGGTCTCCTTCTGGATCTGCACCGACACCGCGAAAAACCGCAGATCGGTGGTCGGGACACGGTCACACAGGTTGTCGAACGCTTCCTGGAGGGTGAGCCCGAGTTTGATCTCGTCAACCGTCGCGGAGAATTCGGACTTGATGGGGTTCTCCATTTCGGAAACGATCATCTCCAGTCCCGAGGTCAGGGCATGCCCCGATTTCATGGCCCTGGAGAGGAGATCGAGGGCCTCGGGCAGCTGCTCGTCGAATTTCGCGTAGTAGGATCTTTCGGCCATCCGGAGCATGAAGTAGGGGATCAGAAGGCACACGCACCCAATGGCGACGGCGGCGATCTTCTGGGGCAGGAACTGAAGGCTCACAAGCAGTCCCAGGCCCCCAAGGAAAAGGCTTGCGAGGATGAAGGTCGAGGCATTGATGGGCACCCTGGCCTTGATGAGGAGGCCGTCGAGGCGACTGATGCGGGGCAGTTTGAAGGCCAACCTCTCCAAGACCCCCACGTCCTGGAGAACCTTGTTCCGGTAGAGGGAGAGTTTCTCCCGGCCGTGCATGCCCCCTGCAGAGATGTAGTACAGGCGCTTTTTGATGGTGCGCTTTTCGGCAAAGCGGCTTTCTTTGGCAAACAGAAAGACCATGGCCATTATGCCGGTGGTGAAGAGGAATACGGAGCCCAGTAATAGGATTGTCAAAAGGTCCATTTTGCCTCCGCTACTCGTAATACCTGTCAATCGAGAACAAATCTTCCGGGACTTCGATGCCAGCCAGTTCAAGTCTGTCCGCGAATTTCGGGCGGATTCCCGTTGCCATGAAGCGGCCAAGCACCTTGCCGTCCTTGTCCACCCCCTTCTTCTCGAACACGAAGATGTCCTGCAGGGTGATGACCTCTCCCTCCATCCCGACCACCTCGCTGATGGCGGTGACCTTGCGTGTGCCGTCGGTGAGGCGGGTCGACTGGATGATCAGGTCGAGGGCCGATGAGAGCATGAAGCGCATGGCCGATTCCGGCAGGTTGGTTCCGGTCATGAGAATCATCGATTCCAACCGGGTCAGGGAGTCGCGTGGGGTGTTGGCGTGGATGGTGGTCAGAGAGCCCTCGTGGCCGGTGTTCATCGCCTGAAGCATGTCGAAGGACTCGGCGCCGCGGACCTCGCCGATGATGATCCTGTCGGGCCGCATCCTCAGGCTGTTGCGAACCAGGTCCCTCTGGGTGACGGTACCCGTCCCCTCGATGCTTGCAGGTCGGGTCTCCAGCCGGACCACGTGCGGTTGCTGCATCTGGAGTTCGGCCGAATCCTCGATGGTGACGATCCTCTCGTTGGCCGGTATAAAGCCCGAAAGGATGTTGAGCAGGGTTGTCTTGCCGGCCCCGGTGCCGCCGGAGATCATGATGTTGAGCTTGGCCTTGACGCATCCGGCGAGAAATTCAGCGATCTGGGGTGTGAGGGTGCGGTAGTTGACCAGGTCTTGCATCTTCAGGGGGTTGACGGCGAATCGGCGGATGGAGAGGATCGGGCCGTCGATGGCCAGGGGAGGAATGATGGCGTTGACCCTCGACCCGTCCGGGAGGCGGGCGTCCACCATCGGGGACGATTCGTCGATGCGCCGGCCCACCCGCGAAATGATCCGGTCTATGATGTTCATCAGGTGGGCGTTGTCGATAAAGCGGGCGCTGGTCTTTTCCAGCAGTCCGAAACGCTCGACAAAGATGTCCTTGTAGGTATTGCAGAGGATGTCGGAAATGGTGGGATCCTTTAAAAACGGCTCAATGGGCCCCAGGCCCATGAGCTCGTTGAGGACCTCTACGATGAGTTGGCGTTTTTCCTCCTCGTTGAGCAGGGCCTGCTCCTCCTGGAGGAAGTATTCCACCACCCCGCCGACCTCGGTCTTGATTTCAGCCGGGTCCATGGAGTCGAGGGCGGCCAGGTTGGTCTCTTCGATGAGGCGGCCGTGGATCTTATGCTTCAGATCATAAAAGGAGGTGTAGTCCCTTCCCGTTTCCGTGGATGCTGGGGGGGCGGCGTCGGTGGTGCGGTGATTTTTTGAAAACATTTCCCTGAATGCCACGATGTCCTCCTAGATCGCTCTTCCGAATGTCCCACGGATGCCCCGGTAGTCCCCGCTCGCGCCGGGAGTCAGGATCTTGTCGACGAAGTCCACGACGTTTTTGGAAAATGGCGCTGTTGGATGATACTTGATCAGGGGGATGCCTCGGTTGATGGACGAAACGACGTCGGTGAAGTCGTTGGGGAAGAGCCAGAAAATATGCTTCTCGAGGGTGCTCTCGACCTCTTCGATGGAAAGCGCGCCTCCCTTGATATAGCGGTTGATGACGATTTCGATATTGCCCGGGTCGATGCCGACTTTTTTCATCAGCTGGATCAGGCGGGCCGTGTTGCGGACCGCCGGAACCGAAAGGTCGGAGACGACGAAGACCTTTTTGGAAAGCTTCAAGGCTTCCACGGTCGAGTCGTCGATGAACATCGAGGTGCAATCGACGATCACGTTGTCGTAGAGCTTTTTGGCCAGTTCCATGATCCGGGCCACGTGCTCAGGGGAGATGTTTTCGCACTCTTCGGGGTTGAGGGGGGCGGCCAGAAAGTCGAGGCCGGTTTTGTTCTTTGTCATGGCCCCCCTCAAAAAGGCGATATCCAGACGGTGGAAATTCAGACAGATATCGATGATGGTGGTCTGTGGGACGATGTCCAGCAACACCGAGGCGTCGCCCGACTGGGTGCTCATGTCGCAGAAGGCAACCGAGTTGTCCTTTCGCATGGTCATGGCGGTCGCGGAGTTGACGGCGATGACGGTGGCGCCCAGTCCGCCCTTTGCGCTGATAAAGCTAAAGGCGTTCCCTTTGGCGCTTTTACCGGCGTTGGCCAGTTTGGCGCGGACCTCTTCCACCGCGGCGGTCAGCTTGGCCGGGTTGCTGGGGGCAACCAGGAACTCGGACACTCCGGCTTTCATCGCCTCGACGATGTGTTCCGGGCTCTGGTCGGTGGACATCAGGAAAACCGCTGCCGCGGGGTATTCACTCTTGAGGTGGTGTAATCGGGTAAAGAGGTCCCCTGTCTCCGGGCTCTCCCCGAGAATGATGATGTCGGGGTGGCCCTTCACATGGCCGTGCCCCGAACCCTCCGTAGGGTCGGGCAGGCGGGAGAGTAGGGTGTCGGCCAGGCTTTTGAGATGGTCCTCGATCGATTTAGCCAGCCGGCGGTCCGGGATGTCGATTGCAATGGAGAGTTCCTTCGCCATACTGCTTTCCTTCAGGATTGATAATTAAGGCCATGAAATTACTTCACCAGAACAGGAAACCTGGCAAGCTTGTTGGACATTGTTCCGCCAACGGTGCTGTCCTCGGGTTTGAATTCGCAGTCGGGCTTGGCGTAGATCGCCTTCTGGTAATAGTTGTCCGCTGTGGCGGGGACACCGGGTGAGATCTCCAGGTCAAAGGCGTCCACGTAGCTGTTCCAGCGATCCTCTCCGGTAAAAGCCGAGCCATCCCAGAGGGTGCCGTCCGCGGTTGAAGTGCACTCTAAAACGCCCGTGTCAATGCAGCCGGCCATCACCGGCACCAGATCCTCGAATTTCTTTTCCGCGGTCGCGGGAAAGACGTCGGTTATCATGATGATTTCCATGGTGACGGTCCCGATCACCTCCATGCAGCCACTGGGGTTTTTCAGGTCCGGGCTGTCGGGGTCGGAGGTGTCCGCGCGACAGTCCACGACGGGGACATTGACCTCCCAGGGTTCCGACGCCTGCACGAGGGTGGGGTCCTTGGAGAGCTCCTTCTGGTTGAAAAAGCTTCCGCACATCCGCAGGGAGTCGAAGGGGCCCTGGACCTGTCCTCCGCCGGTCGAGATGGATGTCCCGGTGCTGATCTTCCGGTCCGCCTCGATGCATTGATCGGGATAGTCGATAAGGTCTTTCAAGTCGCTTGCATTAAAGTTTTGCGCGCAGCCCTCGGACAGGTTGGTCCACGCCCCGGTGTTGGAGTCGGTTTTGTCCGAACTGTTGATCAGGCGTCCCAGGTTGCAGGTTAATTTGCCGTCCGCGTCCCGCAGGCTGCCCTCGCAGATGACGATGGGCACGTCCACCTGCACCGGCGGGCCGGCCGGGCCGACGATCGCGATCGCGTCCTTCTGCCGCGCAAAGCCGTCAATGCCGAAAATGCCGGCGAAGAAGGATTTTGCCGGCGTGGCTTCCCGGCGGGCGATGACCTTGACGGCGTTGATGAAGACCGGTTTGTTTCCCGTACCCGGCGGGAAGGTGTAGGTGCCGTCCATCTTGTCGAGGTCGTCCTTGGTCGCTCCGGCAAGGTTGACCGGGTCCAGGACGTCGCTCTGGGTGAAGGTCCGGGTTTTCATGTTCCAGTGGCCCCTCTGGACGTCGGCCTTATTGGTGGAGTAGTCTTTGACCTCCACGGCGGACCCGTCCGCGGTGTTTTTCAGGGCGGTCTCCCACGCCGTTTTGTTGGAGTCGTCGTTGACGGTGCCGACTTTGCTTTTCGGAACAGTGCCCTCCGGGTAATAGAGGTCGGCGGCGCCGGCAAGGGCTCCGGCGTCGGCGGCGTTCTGGAGTTCGTTGCCCACCACGGCGAGATGGCCGATGTCGATGGCCAGGGCCGTAAACCCGAGGAAGGCAAAAAAGCCCACCAGCACGATAACCAGGACTGCGCCTTTTTGGCTGGCAAGGCAATGGAGACGCTTGTTTTTTGAGACGGACTTTCTGGATCGCATTATTCAACCCTCATGCTTGTTTCGGCAACAATGTTGGTGCCTCCGACAAGGGACCCGATGAAAGCAGGGAGAAGGAGAAAGTCGTAGTGATAGGAAACGGTGACTTTGAGGTAATCTCCAGAGACCACGGAGTCGGGAACGACAGGATCTGTGCTGCTTTTGTGGGATCCGGGGCCGAAGCTTATCAGGTTGTCGCCGAGATAGCCGTTGACCACGTTTTTGATCTCGGCCAGGGGCATGCGCGGTTCCTGGTAAACACAGGCCGCCCTGGCCCCTTCCCGGCTGGCATTGGTGATGACCGCCTTGTCGAAAAGGAAACACCCGAATTCGATGATCCCGAAAACCAGGATGAGCAGAAAGGGCAGGATGAGGGCGAACTCAACCGCGGTCGCCCCTTTTTGACTGTTCTTTTTCGCTAGTGTTTTCATAGGCTCAACCGTTTCTGCTGATGCGGATAACGTCCGGGACGGTCAAGAAGAATTATCTTGCGATATCGAGCTGGAAAACATTGACCTGTTCCGGCGCCTTCCCAAAAGTGCTGTTGTGAACGCTCATGATCTCCTCGGCCGCGATGCCCTCCGTCCCTTGCGGGGTCTTGCCCGCGTAGCGGTAATCGGGGTAGGCGACCTGCCGGGAGCGGGCGTCAAGGTTGGCTTGGCCGTATTCACGGTCGAGGTAATAGGCCTCTTCAAGGGGGGCGCAACCTGCCAGAAGAAGAATTCCCGAGATGATCAAAGCCGCTTTTTTCATGGCTGTTTCCCTCCTTTACTGGATCAGGACCGGTTGGTGGCCGAATTCCCCTTCAAGTCCGCCGGCCCTTTGGGCCTGCGTCTGGTGTTTTGCGAAGTTGTGTCGATGGGTCCCCTTGTTGCCCTCGGCCGCCCTTCTGCCTTCAAGTCGGCCTTCCAGGTAGAATTCGTATCCATTGGGGGGCTGGAAATCTTCGCCGGGATAGTGGATTGAGCCCTCTCTGACAGGCTTGACCAGGTGAGGCGTGACCGTGATCAGGAGGTCGGTCTTTTCCTGGAGGTAGCTGGTGCTGCGGAAGAGGGATCCGAGAATGGGGATGTCCCCCAGGCCCGGGACTTTTCGGACCGTTTCCCGGACGTTGTCCTGCAGCAGGCCCGCCAGGGCCAGGGTCTGGCCGTCATAGAGCTGGACGGTGGACTCCAGTTTGCGCGTCGAGAGACTGGGGACGAAGAAAACCTGGCCGCCTCCGGTGATCGATGCCGCTCCATTGCTTATGGTAACCGAAGAGTCTCCGGTTGTCGTAGAGACGCTGGGGGCGACGCGCAGGCTGATCTTCCCGTCACTCAGGACCACCGGCGTAAAGACCAGGCCCACGCCGAACTCCTTGAATTCCACGGTCGGGTTTCCGTCGTCGTCAACCAGGGGGATGGGAAATTCCCCCCCCGCCAGGAAACTCGCCTCCTGACCGGTCTGGGTGACGAGGTGCGGTTCGGCGAGGGTGCGGGCCAAGCCTTCGCCTTCGAGGAACTTCAGGGAGGCGGTGAAGTTGTCGATGTTGATGAGCATGTTGGGGGTGTTGCCTGCGAAGTTGAGCAGGAGGGATCCCGGGTTCTGGATCAGCCCGTCGATGGCTCCCTCGAAGATGCCCGACTGCTGGCCTGCGGTGGGAAAGAAGGCATTGACGAAGGCATCCTCGATGGGAGTGAGGAGGCCGCTGGTGCCGACCGCGCCGGTAAAGTCGTTGCCCAGGCCCGCCAGGCCAAGTGCGGCCTGCCAGTCCTTGGTGGAGTTGCGGTTGACCTCCGCAAACTTGACCTCGAGCATGACCTGCTGAATCCCGCCGACCTTGAGCAGGTTGGTGATCACCACTCCTTCCGATCGGCCCGTTCCCTTCATATCCCCTTCTTCCTCAGCTTCTTTGGGCAGGAAGGTCTGGGTGAGGCGGACGACCTGCTCGATGACCTCCGGTCCGGAGACGGTTCCAGACAGGACGACCCCCGTCTCCGAGGCATAGACCTCGATGTTTTGCTCGGGGTAGAGTTCGTGCAATTTCTGCTTGAGCGCGGTGAGGTCAAGGGCGACGACAACGTCGAGGAGGGTTCGTCCCCTGCCTTCCTCCCAGAGCATGACGCTGGTGTAGCCGACCTTTTTGCCGAAGACGTAGATCTCTCGCGGGGACAGGACCACCACGTCGGCGATTTGGGGGTTGGCAATGGAGACCCTTTTGAAGGGGTGGCTGGTCTGGATCAGGTCCGACCCGCCCATTTTAAGCTCCAGGGTTTTGCGCTCGACGTTGGCGGCTAAGGAGAGACTGCACAGCAGGCCGAGAATGGCCACTACCAGGATTCCCCTCCAGAGAGCTGCACACCGGCAGTTGTTCATGTTGGCCTCCATGGGTGATTAAAGTTTTTCCTCGGAATTGACATTCTTGAATTCAATTTTTTCCATGCCCTTCGTCCCGCGGATAACCTCAACCGCGTGGGGTGAGGGCTTGGGCACGTATACTCTTGGCTTGAGGGCTTTCGGCGCCACCACTCTGGCGACCCGTTTTTTTGCCACGGGTTTTGGCTTGGGGGCCTCGGCGATCTCTTCGATGGGGTTTCGCAGGACCAGGTGGACCTTCCCCTCGTTGGTGGCGAGGGCCAGTCTCTCAGCCTGCTTGGGGTCCACCTCCAGGGTGACGGTGCGGACGATCTGGGCCTTGCCGTCCTCGGCAAAGGTTTCCTGGGCAATGGCCAGGACCTCGATTTTTTGAAGAATGGTCTTGGCGGTCTGGTTGCTGCTGCTGCCATTTTTCTTCACCGAGATGACATCGACGAAGGTGTGGGGAAGAATAAACCCGCCCACGCCGACGACTTCGTCGACCTTGATCGACATGGCGCGCTTGCCGTGCGTGATAACAGCGACGAGGCCGACGCCCGCCCCCTCTCCGGCCAGTCCGGAGGCCATCACCGGGTTGCCGGCGATCATTTTGCTTACAGTGATTCGTCCCTCAACCTCCTCGAGGTTTTCAAAGGCCCCAGCAGGAAGGCTCGATTTGGGCCAGTCGGCCAGAGCCAGTTTGTCCATCGTCAACCGGCTGCCGATGTTGAGGTCCTGTGTGGCGATGACCACCTTGGTGAGGGGGACGGACTCTTTGACCACCACCCGTTCCTCCAGGGTGCGTGCCTCGAGCCATCGGTTCGCCAGGATGACCGCCACTACGCCGAAAAGCACCGCCACCCCAAGAGCGATTACAGTCCCGTATTTCTTCATCTTGTTACCTCCGCAGAGCCTTTTGGGTAAAGCTGACCAGTTTCAATCCCCAAAAATCAGGAAAAAGAAATAAAGTGCCCCGGCCCGGATTGGATGCGGCATGAGCTTTCACCGCGTAAATCCTCGGGCCAAGCGGCCAAATCGATCGTCAAAAGAAACCGCCCCAATGGACAAAAGCGAAAAAACCGAAGGCGATCGCCGCTGCATAAGGGAAACGCAGTTTTTCCGATGAGCGGTCAGGTTTCAGGGATTCAATGTCCCTGGTTATGAAAAAGGTTCGCAGGGTGAGCCACCCGGCGGCGCATTTTTTTCTTAAGTTATGGGCGAGAGCGTAGTGGACAATCGCCATCAGGCCTCCGAACATGGCCATCAAAAGGAAAACCTGGAAGATGTCCGAGGGGCCGATAAGGGCTCCGAGGGCTGCCAGGGCCTTCACGTCCCCGGCCCCCATCCCCCCCATTAAATAAAAGGGCAGGAGAAGTCCGAGCCCCAAGGCCAACCCTCCAAGGGAGAAGAGGAGGCCTGGAAGGCCTGTCGCCCAGACGTTGAATCCGACCCCCGCCAAGACAAGGGCGAGGTTCAGAAGGTTGGGGATCTTTGCATAAAGCGTGTCTGTCAGGCAGATCATTAAGAAAAACGAAGAGGCCAAAAGGATGGGCATGTCGCCCCTTTCGGCAAAGAGAAAGAAGAGGGAGAGGCCCGCTGCAGCCAAGCCCATGATGAACCGTGGCAGTATCTGGCGAGTCCTCTCCCCCATTGTGCTGTCTTCCATGCCAAGGATGTCTTTGATGCTTGATTTCAATTTCAAGAGCCCTAAAGGGTGATCTTCATATGCCCTGCTGATTGACTAGCCCATCTCGGTATTGACTGTGTCAAAGCCCGCTTTGACTTTGCCGCCGATGGTGTAGACGACGGCGACAATGACCGCGGCAATCGCTGCAACCATAATCCCGTACTCAACGGCCGTTGCTCCTTCTTCCTCCTTGAGAAATGCCCAGAAAGTTCTCATCTTTTGTCTCCTTTCCTGTGGGTTGGGTGTGCATGGCACCGTTCGTTTGTTTCAATGTATCTCCCAACAAATCTATGTCAAGATAATGTTAAGAAAAATCAACAAATTTCGTCCGGCAACGAGGCCGGGTCGAAAAAGATGGGGTCCCTCTCCCCCCGGCGCCTTTTTTGAAAAATTCTTTTGCTCCTTGTCGAGTTCCCCTCTGGACGCCAAAAGGATCGTCACTGGTTCAGCCTGGTTGCTCGGACCCGATCCGCCGCAAGGACAAGGCAACCTGAAAGGGGACCGGGGGAGGGAACTCGGTTCCCTCTGGTATTATTTGATTTTTTCGTTTACAGATTTGAAGTTCTCGCTCGTTTTGCCCCCGATAGTCCAAACGATCGCGACAATAACTGCGGCGATAGCCGCGGCGATGATGGCATATTCGACGGCCGTAGCGCCCTTTTCCTCGCGGATGAAATGTTCGATTTCCCTCAAAAAGCCTTCCATTTTAGTCTCCTTAGAAGGGATGAGTTGGACCGCGTTTGATGGATATGCCATCTACATCTTTTGTAGGAAAAGAATATCGTTAAATCGGGGGTTGTCAATTTTGAGAAGCAATTCTAATTTTTCGAGGCTAATGCACCGGGTCGTCGCCATTTTTTTTTGGCTACCCCTTTTCGGTAAAAAGCGAGACCGTCTCTTTCTGGTTGGGGATCGTTCAGGATGAACGGTCGGGCTTGGGGAGGGGGGGCTCTCTGGATGTTTCGGCTGTAAGGTGTTGAAAGGTTTACGAATTATCGGTTTTTAAAAAAACCAACTAATAGTTTAGGTGTACTTGAGATCTCCGACATTTGTGGTTTAATTTCATGTGTTGAAGTAGCAAGCCGGATAAGCGGGACCCAGACGAAGGTTGGGGGGAGTCAACTCTTGGCTTTGTTTGATTTCTTCCGCCCGTCTTGGAAGGGGCCGGTGTGATCGGGAATTATTTTGGCAAGGCAAAGGAGGCCATCCATGCGGTTTGACATCAGGCATCCGGGACTTCCCCTGGTGCTGGCGATTTTTGGAGTATTGTTGTGTGCTGGCTGCGAAAGGGCAGGGGAGCCGAACCTGGAGGGGGCCACGGCCATGTATCGGGCCAACCCCCAGCGTACCGGTGTCTACGATGCTCCCGGACCGGCTCAACTCTCGAAGCTGCTCTGGAATTTCAAGACCGGCGGTCCCATCTACTCTTCGCCCTGCGTAGCCGACGGGGTGGTCTATTTCGGAAGCGACGACAAGAACCTTTATGCGGTTGACCTTCTCACTGGGCAGGAGAAGTGGCGCTTCAAGGGTCATGAGGGCATTTTCCCTTCGCCTGCCGTTGCCTACGGCATGGTTTATTTCGGCAGCACATCCCAGAACCGCTTCTACGCCCTGGATGCTGAGACAGGCAAAGTGAAATGGGTTCTTGAAACCGATGGCTCGCTCATCTATTCTTCCCCTGTGGTTGCTGATGGCGTGGTCTATTTCGGGGCCTACGGCGAATCCCCCGATCAGCCCCTGTATGCCGTCGATGCCCTGACCGGCAAGGAGCGTTGGAACTTCCGGACCACCGGGGCGGTCGATTCGGCCCCCGCCGTGGCGGGGCAGGCGGTTTACTTCGGCAGCACGGACGGTTTCCTTTATGCTCTGGATACCCGGACCGGCCAGGAGTTGTGGAAGTTCCAGGGGCAAGTGAAGACCGAAAGCGGGCGCTTCTCGGCTCCGGCCGTGACCGGCGAAGCGGTATACTTCGGCGGTGACAATCGCCTGTATGCCCTCGATCCGATCAGCGGCGAAAAGAGATGGGAGTTCGTTGCCGGAGGTGAGATCCGCTCTTCGCCGGCGGTCCTGGCCGGGACGGTCTATTTTGGCTGCAACGACGGCAATTTCTACGCGGTCGATGCCGGTAGCGGAGAGCTGCGGTGGCATTTTCAGTGCGGGGCCGAGGTGGTGGCCTCGCCTTCCCTGGCGGGCGAGATCGTTTATATCGGCAGCCTTGACCAGCACCTCTACGCCCTCGATGTCTCAAGTGGGCAGGAGAAGTGGAAGTTCAAAACCGGTGGACCCATCAACTCCTCCCCGGCCATCGCCTCGGGAGTGGTTTTCTTCGGCAGCAACGACGGCAGCTTGAGGGCCGTTCGCTGATCGGCCGGCCCCTTCCCCGACCCTGTGGCCGCCTTTGCGGCTGTCAGCAGGGGCGGGCTCAAAGCGAGTCTTTTCGTGTTGTCCAAATCCCTGCATGTTCTCCTGGTATTGACGGCGCTTCTCCTATCGGTTTTAGGCGGGTGCGCGCGGATCCCCGAAAAGGTTGCACCTCTGGAGGCCGTCTCATGGGCCGCCCTCGAGGGCTGGCCCGGCTCCGGTGCCGAGGCCTCCCTGGGGGCGATTCTGGAGAGTTGCAAGGCGCTGGGCCGCAAGGAGCCTTGGGCGGCCGCCTGTCTCGCCGCCCGGGAAATCTCCCCCGGAGACGAAGAAGCGGTGCGCCGTTTTCTCGAGGAGGGTTTCATCCCTTACCGGGTGAGCCGTCCCGACGGGAGCACGACCGGTCTCATCACCGGCTACTACGTTCCCGACCTGGACGGCAGCCGGCAGCGTTCGGACCGTTTTCCCTATCCTGTTTACGGGGTTCCCGACGACCTCCTGGTGATCGACCTTGCCATGATTTACCCGGAGCTGAAGGGCTACCGGCTGCGGGGAAGGCTAGAGGGGCGCAGGGTGGTGCCCTACTGGGAACGATCGCAGATCGACGGTGAGCAGGCTCCGGTGAAGGGCAGGGAGTTGTTTTGGGTCGAAGATCCCGTGGAGCTTTTTTTTCTTCATATCCAGGGCTCGGGCCGCGTCAACCTTGAGGGCGGCGACCGGGTCATGGTCAATTATTCCGATCAAAACGGGCATCCCTATCGCTCAATCGGCAAGCTGCTGCTTGACCGGGGGGAGATGACCCGGGATCAGATGTCGATGCAGAACATCATGGCCTGGACGCAGGAGAATCCCGAACAGGTTGGAGCTCTGCTCGGAGAGAATCCCAGCTACGTTTTCTTCCGCGAGTTGCCCGCTGAATTTCAAAGTCCGCCCGGAGACCTGGGGGTTCCCTTGACTGCAGGGCGCAGTCTGGCCGTCGATCCCGATGTTATTCCCCTCGGGGCGCCGGTCTTTCTGGATACGACCTGGCCGGGCAGCACCGACCCCCTCAGGCGGGTTATGGTCGCTCAGGACACCGGGGGGGCCATCAGGGGTGCGGTGCGGGCCGATTTCTTCTGGGGCCTGGGAGACGAGGCTGCGTTCTTTGCGGGCCGAATGAAGCAGGAGGGGAGGCTCTGGGTTCTTCTGCCGAAGGCATTTGCGCTTCGCCAGGAGGGCCACTGAGAGGTACTCCTGTCTTGAACGGTCCGGGGGAGTAGATTCCCTCTTGTAGAATTCACCTTGTTCGGCGGTTCGGCTCCTCGGGAAATCCTGGGGAGTTTTTTTTGACGATCAGGCGGTCTCAGAAACCTGTCTCCTCCTCATACCCCTCAGTCCGTTTCGAGGCTTCGGCTGTCGAAAGGGAGACTGCTTCCCCTCTTTTGTGTCTTCATCCATTTCGAAGAACTTATTTTTAGAGTGAGTGCCAAGTGGCGTGTTTTTTGCTTTTCCTTGAGATGGAAGCCTATTTCCCCTTTCGGAGTTATTCCAGATGTCGAGTGAACTGCAACTTGTAATCAAGGCGGTCGGGGACCTCCCTCCGGTGCCGGTGGTTGCCGCGAAGGTCCTGCAGCTCTTGCAGAACCCCCAAACCCGTCCCGAGGATCTGGCCCGGACCATCTCCAGCGACCAGGGGGTTTCGGCCCGCATCCTGAAGATCGCAAACTCCTCCTTCTACAGTTTGAAGCGGCAGGTGAAGACCCTGGAGCACGCCATCATGATCCTCGGGGAGAAGACCCTGAAGAGCCAGGTTCTGGCCGCCAGCCTCAAAGGCATGGGAACATCCTTCGGGCTGATGGAGAAGATGCTCTGGGAAGATTCCGTCGGGGGGGCGATTGCCGCAAGGGTCGTGGCATTGCGCGTGTCGGGCTGCGACCCGGAAGAGGCTTTCCTGGCCGGGCTGTTCCGTCATATCGGCAAGATGGCCATGAACAGCCTGGACAGCCAGAAGTACCGTCAGGTGGTGGAGGGCGTCTACAACGGGGAGGGGGATGGGGGCGAGATGGAGCGGCGCTACTTTCCTTTCTCTCACCAGGTGATCGGTGCGGCGGTCCTGGAGAAGTGGAACTTCTCGGAAAATCTCAGCCAGGCGGCGCGGCACCACGAGGACCTTGGGGTCTCCCCGGAGGATGATCCCGCCCTGTTTCGGCTGTTGTCGGTGGTGAACCTGGCCGACAACCTGTGCCGCCATCTCGGTATCGGGCGACGCGATGCGGAGCCGGACATCGAGCTGGAACAGAGCCCCGGAGCCTGTGCCCTTGGACTCGATCGGGAGCAGGTGGCCTCGCTTCTGGAGGAGTTCGGCAGGATTTTCGAAAAGGACCGGGAGGCTCTGCTGGCCTGAGCCCCCGCCGGAGGTCAAAAGTCCGACGGGCGCCGGTCGGTTCGGGGAGGGTGGGTCAGATTTCCGTCAGAAGGCCCGCTGACCTTCAGGGCTTCCGGGGGGCGGCGGCCCGCTTGGCCAGGGAGGCCGGGTAGCGCTTTTTGAGCCTGGCGTTGTTGGCGGCGACCTCCGGGTCGTTCGCGCACCAAGGAGGGACGTCGTCGTAGTCGGGCCTTCCGTCGTCGATGAGGTAGCGGGCCTCCGGGTGCTTGGGATATCCGGCCGGGACCCCGCCGGCGCAAATGATGCGCAGCGGGACCCGGCCGTTGTTGTTCAGGGCCCGTTTCGATTCGGGATCGACCCGCACCATGTCGCCGGAGCCGAGGGGAAGCTCTTCCCCGTCCACCAGCAAAATCCCCTCTCCCTCCAAAACCATGTAGACCTCTTCCTGCTCCCGGTGGGAGTGGGTAAAGGTGTACCCCTGCCCCGGGGGCAGGTTGATCAGGCCCAGCGCCACGCCCTTCAGGCCGAGCATGCGGCGGGGAGAGGTCAGGGGAGGGAGCTTGTCCCAGTCGAAATGTCTCTTATCGTACATGGCGCAGAGTCAAGGCCAATGGTGAAAGCCCTCTTTCCTCGAAACTCGAACCATTACCCGACTTTCAGCACGATCTTGCCGAAGTGCTTGTCCTCTTCCATCATTCGGTGGGCTTCGGCGACCTGGTCGAGGGGGAAGACCTTTTAGATGATCGGCACGATGGTGCGGTCGGCGAATTTCGGCAGTGCGGTTTTGGTGAATTCGGCGATGATCTCGGCTTTCTCCGGCACGGGTCGGGAACGCAGCACCGAGCCGATGATCTGCTGGCGCTTGACCATCATCAGGGCGAGGTTGAGTTCGGCCTTGATGCCGCTGATGACCCCGATGATCACGAGCTTGCCCTTGTAGGCCAGGGAGTTCATGTTCGGTTTGAGGTACTTTGCGCCGACGTGGTCGAGGACCAGGTCGACCCCCTTCTTGCCGGTGAATTCTTTGACGTGGTCGGTGAAGTCGGGGCTTTCGGTATAATCGATGACCAGGTCGGCGCCGAGTTGCCTGACCCGCTCGATCTTGTCCGGGTGGGCCGTGACGATCGTCTTGACAGCGGGGGTCAGGGCCTTGGCCAGTTGCATCGCCGCGGTGTTGACCCCGCCGCCGCCGCCGTGAAAGATGGCGGTCTGCCCGTCTGTGAGTCCCCCGATCATGAAGACGTTGAGAAAGGCCGTGATGTAGGACTCGCAGACGCAGGCCGCCTCCTCGAAGCTCATATTGTCGGGGATCGGCATCAGGTGGTTGGCGTAGGCGACGGCGTACTCGGCGTAGCCGCCTCCGCCCACCAGTCCCATGACCCGGTCGCCGGTCTTCCAGCCCTTCACCCCGGGGCCGAGCTCCTCGACGATCCCGGCGACTTCCAGGCCGAGGATCTCAGAGTCTCCCGGCGGAGCCGGGTATTTGCCTTCGCGCTGTACCAGGTCGGGCCGGTTGATCGACGTGGCCGCCACCCGCACCAGCACCTCGTCCTCTTTGGGCCTGGGCTTTTCGATTTCCCCTGTCTTGAGAACATCCAACCCGCCGAATCCGTCCAGCAAAACCGCTTTCATGGTAAAATCCCCCTTTTAGAATTTATCGGTCGTAATGAAACATTGTTTCCGATTATAAAGAAACGGGTGGGGGGTGCAACCAGAAAGTTCTCTTTTGCTCGTTTGGCCAAGGGCCCGCTTGACAGGTGTGGTCCTTGTCGGCAATAGTATGCTCTCTTAGGTGTGGGCCGGTGTGGAATAGTCGCAGTGATTTCATGGAGGTTGAACGATGAAAAAGGATATTTTGGAAAAAGGGGCGATCGTCCAGCGGGACAAGGAGACCTACGCCATCGCTCCACATATTCCCGGAGGGCTTACCGAGCCGGCGCAACTGCGCAGGATCGCCGATGTCGCTGAACGCTTCGGGGCTCAGGCCCTTAAGCTCACAAGCGCCAAGCGCATCGCCATTGTCGGGCTTCCCGAGGAGAAGCTTGACCAGATCTGGGAGGAGCTCGGCGAGAAGCCCGGGGCCGCCATCGGCATGTGCGTGCGCTCGGTGAAGATCTGCCCCGGCACGACCTTCTGCAAGCGCGGCCAGCAAAATTCGGTGGAGGTCGGTCTGGAGCTGGACAGGAAGTACCACGGCATGGAGCTTCCCTGGAAGTTCAAGATGGGCGTTTCGGGCTGTCCCAACGACTGCGGCGAGGTGTGCATCAAGGATGTCGGCCTGATCGGAAGCCCCAAGGGCTGGAACGTCATGGTCGGCGGCAACGGAGGCGGTCGGCCCCGCCTTTCGTTCAAGCTTATGGAGCACGTGCCGAGCGACGAGGAGGCCTTGAAGGTCGTGGATCACATCGTGACCTGGTTCAAGGCCAAGGACCGCCGCTGCCGCCTCGGCAAGTTCGTCGAGGAAATGGGTATTGAAGCCTTCAAGGCAGAGGTGCTCGACGGCCTAAAGATCTAGGCGTCCTCTTCGGGATTTCTGACAAACCGGTAACCCCGCCTGCGCACGGTGAGAAAATGCACCGGGCGGGCGGGGTTTTCTTCGAAATACTTGCGCATCCGAACGATGAAGTTGTCCAGGGTGCGGGTCTCGGTGTCGGGGGAGACGCCCCACACCGCCTCCAGAAGCTCGGCCCGGGAGAGGACCTCCCCCTCGCGCCGAAAGAAGGTGCGCAGCATGCGCGCTTCCAGTTCCGTCAGGTTGATGTCCGTTCCGCCGCAGGTGGCCTTGCGCTCCCGAAGGTTGACCACGCAGTCCCCGAAGGCGACGTTCTCCCCCAGTCCGGTATCCTGCCGGTACCAGCGGGAGCGTCTCAGCATCCACCGGACCCGCAGCAGGAATTCGTCCAGGTTGAAGGGCTTGGTCAGGTAGTCGTCGGCGCCCGCGTCCAGGCCCTCCACCCGGTCCTTGTCATCGCTTCGGGCGGTCAGGATCAGCACCGGCAGCCGGGGGTCCTCGCTGCGGATGCGGCGGCAGACCTCGATCCCGTCCATGCCCGGCAGGGTCAGGTCTAGGACCACCAGGGCAAAGGGCTCCCCCTCCAGTCGCTCCACCGCCTCCTCGCCCCTCTCCACGTGACAGACCCGGTATCCCTCCTGCTCGAGGTTGAAGACCAAGCCGCGGGCGATGCTCGGTTCGTCTTCGACCAGCAGGATAAGCTCGTTCACGGCGTTCCCTCCGCTTCGGCCGGGTCGATCAGGGGCAGGAGGATGTGAATGGCCGTTCCCCGCCCCTCCCCGGAGCTCTCCAGCCAGACCTTGCCCCGGTGCAGGCGCACCAGGGCGCGTACGATGAACAGCCCAAGTCCGGAGCCGCGGATCGTTTTCCCCGTCTGGCGCACCCGGTAGAACATGCGGAAGACCTTTTTCTGGTCCCTTTTCGCGATTCCCATGCCCTGGTCGGAAAAGGTGAAGTGGGCGAATGTCCCCTCCCGCTCCATGGTGACCCGTATGACGGGCGGGCCGGAGGCGTAGAGCAGGGCGTTCTCCATGAGGTTGCGAAAGACGGTTTCCAGGCTTTCCTTGTCGACCCGGGCAAAAAGGCCGGGGGCGATGTCCAGGTTCATGGTGCCCGCTTTGGGCAGCGCGAACTGGCGGGGGCGAAAATAGCCGGTGACCAGGTCGGAGAGGTCGCAGGGGCGGAGGGTGAGCCGGATCCCCCGCTGGCCGACCTTGTTGGCGCTGAGCATGTTGTTGGTCAGGTCGTCCAGTCGCTCGGTGTCGGCCAGCATGGTATCGAGAAAGGTCTCCATCTTTTCCGGCGAGGGGTGGTGGCGGCGGATCGTTTCCAGATGCAACTTCAGCGAGGCCAGGGGCGATTTGAGTTCATGGGTGACCTGGGCGACGAAGTCGCGCTGGGCCCGGTTCAGGGCCACCTGGCGGCGCCAGTAGAGGAAAATCACGTAGACCCCGACCAGGATGGCGCCCAGCAGGACCAGGCCTTCGACCAGGATGAACCAGTCGATCCCGCCCTGAAGCAGTTCGGGGCTGTACTTTTCGGCCAGCAGGCGCAAACGCCGGTGGCTTCCCATGAACCAGGAGACCCAGAAGATGACCACCATAATCCAGACGAGCTGGATGCCGATAAAGGTCATCAGGGGGCTGACGATGCGACCGAAAAGTTTCATAGCACCTCTTTACCATCCCTTGTCGAGGGGGGACAAGGGGATTTTTACACAACTATTACATTAAAATCGGCTTGTCCCTGCTAGGATGGAGACTGTTTTGGCGCCCCTCTAAACAGACAGTCTTCGCCAGGAAAGGTGTATTATGAAGCCCTTGACCATTGGAAAACATACTGTCCCCTTCCCTCTTGTTCAGGGGGGGATGGGAGTTCGCATCTCCGCGGGCAACCTCGCGGGGCACGTGGCCCGCTGTGGCGGAATCGGCCTGATCGCCACCGCCGGCATCAGCCTCAACAGCCCCCATTACGACGGCAAGAACTTTTTCACTGCAGACCCCCTGGCGCTCAAGGACGAGATCCGCAAGGCCTATGAAATCGCTCCGGACGGCGTCGTCGGGACCAACTGCATGGTGGCGGTGACCAACTATAACGAGATTGTGCGGGCGTCCTGCGAGGCCGGAGCCAAGGTTATCGTCAGCGGCGCCGGTCTTCCCATGAACCTGCCCGAGTTGACCGCCGAGTGGCCGGATGTGGCCCTGGTGCCCATCGTCTCCTCGGTCAAGGCCGCCGAACTCATCGTTCGCAAGTGGAAGAAGGGTTTCGATCGGTTTCCCGACGCCGTGGTGGTGGAAGACCCCGATACCGCCGGCGGGCATCTCGGTGAAAAGTTGGAGAAGATCGGCTCCGGAGATTACGACCAGTACGCCACGGTGCGGGGGGTGAAAGCCTATTTCCGGGAGAAGTGGCAGGTCGAGGTGCCGGTCATCGCCGCCGGGGGCGTCTGGGACAGGGCGGACCTTCTTCACGCTCTGGAGCAGGGCAGCGACGGGGTTCAGATGGCCAGTCGCTTTGTTTGCACCGAGGAATGCGACGCATCGGATGCCTTCAAGCAGACGTATCTCGACTGCCGGCAGGAGGATATCGGCCTGATCATGAGCCCTGCCGGACTTCCCGGGCGGGCCATCAAGGGAAACATCGAGCAGGTCCGTCAGCGGGATGTCGATTTGGGCGTCAAGTGTCCCTCCGGTTGCCTGAAGAAGTGTACCTACAAGGCGGGCCAGGAGCGCTTCTGCATCGTCCACGCCCTCGACCGCGCCCAGCGCGGCGATGTGGAGACCGGCCTGGTTTTCTGCGGAACCAACGCCTGGAAGGCCGACCGGATCACCACGGTGCAGGAGATATTCGACGAACTTTTCGCCTCCGGGACGGCCACAGCGGCCGTCAACTCCTGACCGGGTTTCCGGCTCAGTAGAAATAAAAAAGCGGATCCCAAGCGGTCCGCTTTTTTTGTTTCTTGAACAAAAGGAATGGTTTTTTGTATTAGGGCTTTTCCCCCTCGGCGCTTCGGGACAGGGCCTATTGATCCTATTTTCTTGTCATTGTTGACCCGTCTGGTGTAAGATTTCACTCATTGCTTGAACTCACTTTGAATCCTATCTTCATAAAGGATCGCAAATGTCAGTGAAAGAACAAGACTTCATCCCCAAATGGATTGCCTGGGAGACGACCCAGCGCTGCAACCTGAACTGCGTTCACTGCCGCTGCTCCTCGGACATGGAATCGGCCGAGGGGGATTTCACCACCGAGGAAGCCTACAAGCTGATTGACGATATCTGCGAGGTCAGCATGCCGGTGATGGTCCTCTCCGGGGGCGAGCCGCTGCTGCGCAAGGACATCTGGGAGATCGCCCGCTACGGAACCGACAAGGGCCTGCGCATGTGCATGGCGACCAACGGCACCCTGATCACCGACGAGGTCTGCCAGAAGATGAAGGAGGCGGACATCAAGATGGTCTCCCTCTCCCTCGACGGCTCGAACGCCCAGGTCCACGACGATTTCCGCAACTGCCCCGGCGCCTTCGAGGGGACGGTGCGCGGTGCCGAGACCCTGAAGCGCAACGGCATCAAGTTTCTCGTCAACTCCTCCTTCACCAAGCGCAACCAGAACGATATCGCCGCCACTTTCAAGGTCGCCAAGGGCCTCGGGGCGACCGCCTGGTACATGTTCATGATCGTCCCGACCGGTCGCGGCGAGGAGATCATGAACGAGCTGATCAGCAAGGACGACTACGAGGAACTGCTCGCCTGGCACTACGAGCAGGAGAAGCACGAGGACGAGATCCTCATGCGTCCGACCTGCGCTCCCCACTACTACCGCGTCGTGCCGCAGATGGCCAAGGCCGAGGGGGTCGACTTCAAGCGCCGCTCCCTGACCTTTTCAACCGGCGGGGGCAAGGGGTGCATCGCGGCCCAGACGATCTGCCTCATCGACTGCTTCGGCAACCTCAAGCCCTGCTCCTATTTCCACTCTTCGGTCGGCAACGTCAAGCAGATCCCTTTCAAGGAATTGTGGTTCAACAGCAAGACCTTCAACGATCTGCGCGATTTCAAGAAGTACACCGGCAAGTGCGGCGAATGCGAGTTCATCAACGTCTGCGGAGGCTGCCGGGCCCGGGCCGACGCGGTCTACGGCGACTACATGGCCGAGGAGCCGTTCTGCAACTACATCCCGGCTCGCACCCGCAAGCGCATGGAAAAAGAGGCCGCGGAGAACGCGCCGAAACCGTAGGGGCTGGTTCCAAACCCGCCCGGGGGAGGTCTCAGGATCTGCCCCGGCTATACGAATCAATTCCCGGGCACTGCCCGCTGAAGGAGGAATCCTATGTCCGAATACACCTTTCTCAAGGCCTGCTGGGGCCAGCCGACCGACTACGTTCCCGTCTGGCTCATGCGTCAGGCCGGCCGCTATCTTCAATGCTACAAGGATGTGCGCGCTAAGGGCGGCGGCACCTTTCTCGACCTTTGCAAGGACCCGGCCCGGGCGGCGGAAGTCACCATCCAGCCTATCGACATTCTGAACGCAGATGCGGCGATCCTCTTCTCCGACATCCTCACCCCCATCGAGCCGATGGGGATGGCCCTCGACTTCGTGCCGGGGCCGGTCTTCGAGAAGCCGATCCGCACCGCCGCCGACGTCGACGCCCTCGTCGTGCCCGAGGACATGGCCGAGGCGGTTCCCTACGTGCCGGCGATTATCAAGCGCCTGCGCGTCGCCTTTGAGGGGCGGGTGCCGCTGATCGGCTTCGGCGGGGCCCCCTTCACCCTCGCCTGCTACATGGTCGAAGGGAAGGGGAGCAAGGACTTCGCCTCCCTCAAGGAGATGATGTACGCCGACTTCCCCCTCTACGACGCCCTGATGAAGAAGGTCACCGAGATGGACCGGCGCTACCTCAACATGCAGATCGAGGCCGGGGCCCAGGCGATCCAGATCTTCGACACCTGGGGCGGGCTGCTGGCTCCCCACGATTTCGAGCGCTACATCCTCCCCTACGTCAAGCAGCTCATCGACGGCCTGAACCGCGACGGCATCCCGGTCATCTACTTCGTCAAGAACGGCGGCACCATGCTCGAACTGGTCAAGGAAGCCGGCGCCGACGTACTCGGCCTCGACTGGCACGTCAACCTCGGCAAGGCCCGCGATATCCTCGGCGACGACGTGGCGGTGCAGGGCAACCTCGATCCGACCGTCCTCTACGCGCCGAAGCCTTACATCGAGAAAGAGGTGCAGCGCATCCTCGACGAGAACGCCGGCCGCCCCGGCTTCATTTTCAATCTCGGCCACGGCATTCTGCCGACGGTGCCGCCGGAGAACGCCATCCACATGGTCGAGTGCGTACACCGGCTCAGCCGCAAGTAACCTGAACGCAACGGCGGGCGCGGGGCATCAGTCCCGCGCCCGTTTCATTTCCGCCGCAGGAGCATCGTTCTGATCATGGATTCTGAAAAACCGATCGGCCTCGTCCTGCTCAACATGGGCGGCCCCGACTCCCTCGAGGCGGTCGAGCCTTTCCTCTATAATCTCTTTTCCGACCGCGACCTGATCCAGCTGCCCCTCGGCGCCCTGTTGCAGAAGCCTTTCGCCCGGATGATCTCCCACTTCCGGGCCAAGCACGTGGCGGAGAACTACCGCAACATCGGCGGGGCCTCCCCGCTGCTGCACTGGACGGGTCGCCAGGCCGAGGGGATCGCCCGGGAACTGGGCGAGGCGTTCCGCCCCTACGTGGCGATGCGCTACTGGCACCCTACCGCCGAGGAGACCCTTCGCCGGATGGCGGCCGACGGCATCGAGCGCGCCGTTGTGGTCTCCATGTATCCCCACTACACCGGCGCCACCACCGGCAGCAGCGTCAAGGATTTTCGCAGAACCGCCTCCCGTGTTTATCCGGAGTTGACGTTTTCCGTCGTCGAGCAGTGGTACGACTGGCCCGCCTATCTCGATGCTCTGGCGCACCAGGTCAACGAGGGGCTGAACCAGTTCCACGAATTGATGCGCGACGGGGTGCAGATCTTCTTTTCCGCCCACGCCCTGCCCCAGAAGTTCATCGATCGCGGCGATCCCTATCTGGAGCACGTGATGGAGACTGTTCGGGGCGTGATGGAGCGGGTCGGAGAGCGCCCCTGGCACATCGGCTTCCAGAGTCGCAGCGGTCCGGTCAAATGGATGGAGCCGGGGACCGAGGAGGTGCTCGATCAGCTGGCTTCGGACGGCCACGAGGCGGTGTTGATGGTGCCCATCTCCTTCGTCTCGGACCATATCGAAACCCTTCAGGAAATCGATGTGGAGTACCGCGATCACGCCCATGGCAGGGGCATCCGCTCATTCGGGCGCAGCCCCTCCCTGAACGACCATCCTCTTTTCATCAGCGCCATGGCCGATCTGGTCCGGTCGAACCTGGAGGACGGGGCGTGAGGACCTGTACCGTCTGCGGGAAAGACTTCGATCCCGATCGGGCCGCCTCCGACCCGGCCGAGGAGGCAGGCGCCATCATGGCCCGGGAGCAGTGGGGCGACGACGGGCAGCTCTGCCTCACGTGCCTGGCCAGCCGGGGAACCCTGGGGATGATGTACTGCCGGGAGTTTTCCGGATAGGGGTTGACCAATCAATGCGCATGAAAAAAGCCAGGGAACCTTCCGGTCTCCTGGCTTTTTTGTGTGCAGGTTTCGATGCCTGGGGGATCAGAGTCCTTCGGAGCGCAACTGCTCCAGAAGTTTCTTCTGCCCTTCGGAGAGGGTCTGCGGGACCTCCACTTCAACGACGGCGTAGAGATCGCCCGCCGCCGCCTTCTTCTTCCCGGGCGCGCCGTCCCCTTTGAGGCGAATCTTGCCTCCGCCCTGCATGCCCGCGGGGACCTTGACCCGCTTCTTTCCATCGAGGGTGGGAACCTCCACGGAGGTGCCGAGGCAGGCTCCGCTGAAGGGAATCCTGATCTTGACCAGCAGGTCGTTGCCCTCGCGGGTGAAGAGGGGGTCGGCCTCCACCTGAATCTCGAGGAACAGGTTTCCCGGCGGCCCCCCGGAGGGGCTGGTTCCTCCCTTGCCGGCCACCCGCAGTTTTTGCCCTGCTTCGACCCCGGCAGGGATGCGCACCTGGAGCTGCTCCACCCGACCCTCCCGGCGGAACTCGACCCGCCGCTCCCCGCCCTGGAGCGCCTGGCGCAGGGGGATAGAGAGGCGCATGACGTAGTCCTGTCCCTTGGGCGCCTGGGGGCGTCCGCCGCTGAAGCCGGTGGCGCGGCCCCGTCCGCCCCCGAACAGGTGGCCGAAGATGTCGTCGGTGCCGAAACCGAATTCGCGGAAGATGTCCCCCACGTCAAAGTCCCGGTAGATGTCCTCCTGAGAATAGCGCTGGTGGAAGCCGCTGTCGCCGAACTGGTCGTACTGGCGCCGCTTGTCCGGGTCGGACAGGACGGCGTAGGCTTCGGTGATCTCCTTGAACTTCTCTTCGGCCTTTTTGTCGCCGGGGTTTTTGTCGGGATGGTACTTGAGGGCGAGTTTTCTGTAAGCCTTCTTTATCTCGGTTTCCGTGGTGTCCTTGCGGATACCGAGAACGGCATAGTAGTCCTTGGCCATGGGGCCTCCTGATGGTGGTTTCAGTCGCCCTGCAAATATAGTGAGCGGGAGGCCCAGCGTCAAGGGAAACGGCCTGGACTTCCCTCCCCGTCATCTTGCCGCCCCTTCCGTTTGCGCTAAACTTGCTCAAATGACCCGTATGTTTTTGATTTTGCCAGGCGAAGGCACCATCTTGCGGAGTCGTCGATGCCGCGGAGAATGTCCGCCTCGCGGCGGCCGGGTGCGCTTTTTTCGAAACAGGGCTTGACTCGCAAGTCTTTTATGTCCTAATGTTTAGGTATCCAAAATATTAGGAGAAGGAATCTTGGAACATATCGAACGCATCGCCCGCCTCTATCCCCCCCTCATGCGGGGCATGGGACGGCTGCGCGCCCTGGTTCACGAGGGCATGGACCTCACCTACAACCAGTACAAGACCCTGCTGACCATTGCCGACCGGGACGCCTGTTCCCTGGGGGACCTGGCCCGGGACCTGGAGGTGGCCATGAGCAGCGCCAGCCAGATGGTGGAGCGGCTGGTGGGGCAGGGCCTGGTGGAGCGGGAGCAGGACGCGGCCAACCGGCGCCAGGTGGTCATCCGCCTTACCCCATCAGGGCGTGATCTCATCGACGAACTGCAGCAGGGCATCCTTTCGGGATACGAAAAGGTCCTGGCCCGGCTGCCGGAGAGCGACCAGGAGGACCTGGTCCGCTCCTTCGAAACCATCGCCCGCATACTCGACAAACTCACCTGAATCGCGAGGAGGAAGGGATATGACCCGCATCGCCGTAATCGGAGCAGGAATTTCAGGGCTCTCCACCGCCTACGCCCTCCAGGGGCAGGCCCGGGCGGCCGGCCTGGAGGTGGAGATCGTCGTTCTGGAGAAGAAGGATCGGATCGGCGGTAAGATCTGGAGCATCCGGGAGGAGGGCTTTCTGTGCGAGTGGGGCCCCAACGGCTTTCTCGACAACAAGCCGATGACCCTGGAGCTATGCCAAAGCCTCGGCATTCGCGACCGCCTGCTGCGCTCCGACGACAACGCCCGCAAGCGCTTTATCTATTCGGAAGGGGTGTTGCACCGGCTGCCCGAAAACGGGCCCTCCTTCCTCAAGTCGAAGCTGATCTCCTGGCCCGGCAAGCTGCGTCTGGCCTACGAGATGCTCGTGCCGCCCTACCGGGGGGATGCCGACGAGACCCTGGCCGACTTCGGTCGGCGCCGCCTGGGGGCCGAGGCCCTCGACAAGCTCATCGCGCCGATGGTCTCCGGCATTTTCGCCGGCGACCCGGAGACCATGAGCCTGAAGAGCTGCTTCCCCCGCATTCACCAGCTGGAGACCGAGTACGGCGGCCTGATCAAGGCCATGGCGAAGCTGGCCAAGCAGAAGAAGGCCGAGCGCAAGGCGGGCAAGGCGGTCGCCAGCGCCGCCGGCCCGGGCGGCATACTCACCTCCTTCGTGGACGGCATCCAGGAACTGACCGACAGCACCTCCGCGGCCCTCGTTTCGAATGTGCGGACCGGTGCCGGCCTCGCCGCTCTCAAAAAGAAAGAGGGGGGCTACGAACTGTGCCTGGAGGACGGCGGCATTATGGACGCCGAGGTCGTGGTCAGCTCCGCGCCCGCCCATGCCCTGGTGCCGGTGATAGCCGGCCTCGACGGGGGCGTTGCCGAGATCCTCGGCCAGATCCCCTACGCCACCATGAACGTCGTCTGCTTCGGCTACGAGCGCGACAAGATCGCCCGCGACCTGGATGGCTTCGGCTACCTGACCCCCAAAAAGGAGGGGCGCAGCACTCTCGGGACCCTCTGGGATTCGAGCATCTTCCCCAACCGGGCCCCCGAGGGGCACGTTCTGCTGCGTTCCATGATGGGGGGGGCGACCAACCCCGGTGCCATCGACCTGGCCGAGGCAGAGGTGAAGGCCAGGACCATGGCCGACCTGAAGCAGATCATGGGGATCGACGCCGAGCCCGACTTCGTTCGCATCTTTCGGCACGAAAAGGCCATCCCTCAGTACACGGCGGGCCATGGCAAGCGACTGGTCGCTCTCGACCAACAGCTCGAAAAGCACCCCGGCCTGTACTTCACCGGCAACGCCTTTTCCGGGGTGGGTCTGAACGATTGCGTCAACGCCTCCAACCAGATCGCGGCCAAGGTGATCGATTTTCTAAACCGCTTATAGGGGGGCAGCAGCACTGTCGGCAAAAAGGGTCAGCCTGACGGCTGGCCTTTTTTGTGTCCGTTGGTCTGTTGCTGGGGGATTTGCCCATTTTTCTTGGGGCAAATCCCCCGGGAAGAAGCCGGTGCCCCTCCCCTGGGGGGGCAGCAGACGGGGCAACTATGCCGGCTGAGGGTGTTTTGCTCGGAAAACCAAGCTTTTAAGCGACAAAATCACCGGATTGAGAGAGAAGGTAAAAATAACCTCATTTGTGGAATGGAAATTGTAGGAAGATAATGAGCCTGCGTTTCGAGAGTGGCTCGCGCCTGGTCCCGCCGGTGCTTAAGTGCAACCGGGAGGCGGAAGCTATGAAATCTATTTTCAAGGAGGTTGACAGATGAAATGGTTCCAACGGGTTCTCTGCCTCGTGATGGTGGCGGCGTTTGTACTGAGTGCCGGGGTGGCTTCGGCCGCCATGTCAGAATACACGAGCACCATGATTCGGACCTTCGAGACGGTGAACCTGGTGGCCGAGGAGGTGCAGGTCACGGTGCATCCGCCCCAGGAGCACACCTGGTCCTTCCCCGACGCTCCCGGCGAC